>JBDTUL010000093.1:0-14586 GCA_040007735.1 Gammaproteobacteria bacterium
CGCCACCACGAGCATCGGCGCCATCTGGTCGAGTTGCGGGCCGGACTTCGGCACACGCGGTGTGCTCGATCGTTTCGCGCAGCTCGAGCCCAAAGTGCTGCTGTGTGTGGACGGCTACCAGTACGGCGGCAAGCCTTTCGATCGTAAGTCCGAGGTCGAGAAGATCATCGCGCAGCTCGGCACGCTCGAGCGCGTGATCTATCTGCCGTATCTGAATCCCACTGATCGCACGCCGTTGTCCGCGCACACGGTGCTCTGGGACGATGTGCTGGCGCAGCCGCCGGTTGCGGCCCGCGATTTCAAGTTCGAGCAGGTGCCGTTCGGTCATCCGCTGTGGATTCTGTTTTCCTCAGGGACGACGGGTTTGCCGAAAGCCATCACCCACAGCCATGGCGGCATTCTCATCGAGCAGCTGAAGGCGCTGAATCTGCAGATGGATCTGCATCCGGGCGACCGCATGTTCTTCTTCACCACCACCGGCTGGATGATGTGGAACTTCCTCGCAAGCGCACTGCTTGCGAACGTGTGCCCGGTGCTCTACGACGGCAACCCGGCGTTTCCGGAGCCGGACATTCTCTGGAAGATGGTTGAGCAGACCGGCACGTCGTTCTTCGGCGCAAGCCCCACATACCAGGCAATTCTCCAGAAAGCCGGTTTCACACCGGGGCGGAAGTTCGATCTGTCGAAGCTCACGTCCATCATGCTTGCGGGCTCGCCGGTTACAGCGGAATGCACGGCGTGGTTCTACGAGAACGTCAAGAAAGACCTGTGGGTCGCCTCGGGAAGTGGCGGCACGGATGTGTGCTCGGGCTTCTGCGGTGGTGTGGTGACGCTGCCGGTGTATGCCGGGGAAATTCAGTTCGCGGCCCTGGGTGTGGCCGCTTACGCGTTCAACGAGCGCGGCGAGAAAGTGGTGAACGAGGTAGGGGAGCTGGTTGTCACACAGCCTATGCCCTCGATGCCTGTGTGCTTCTGGAACGACCCGGGCGGTACCCAATACCGCGATTCCTACTTTCAGGAATTCCCGGGCGTGTGGCGCCACGGGGATTTCTTCAAGGTGAACCAGCGCGGCGGCTGCTTCGTGCTGGGTAGGTCGGATGCTACTTTGAACCGCCACGGCGTTCGCATCGGCACCTCGGAAATCTACCGGTCGCTGGCCGCCCTCCCTGAGGTGGAAGACACGCTCATCGTCAATCTCGACCTGCCGGGCGGCACGTTTTTCATGCCGCTGTTCGTCAAGCTGAAGGGGGGTCATACGCTCGACCCGCCGCTCATCGAGAAGATCCGGGCCACACTGCGCCGCGAATATTCGCCACGGCACGTGCCGGACAAGATTTTCCCGGTGGCGGACATTCCAGTCACCCTGACGGGGAAGAAGCTCGAAGTGCCGGTACGCCGAATCCTGATGGGCGTGCCGGTGGAAAAGGCGGCGAACCGCGATGCGGTCGCGAACCCAAAGGCGCTCGACTACTTCATCGCTTACGCGAAAACTCAGGCGGACTATTCACTCACTTGATCGGCAGCGCGCAAGCCGCGCATCGCCGATATCGGGAGACGACGATGGAAGAAGCACAGTTGATCATCGGCGGCCGCGACGTCGCCGCGAGCAATTCCGCGACGTTCGCTCGCAAGAACCCGATTTCGGGTGAGGACGCCACCCGGGCCTCCTCGGCCACCGTGGAAGATGCCAAGGCGGCGGCGGATGCCGCGGCGGCCGCCTTTCCCAAGTGGTCCGCCATGGGTCCGGGCGCGCGCCGCGCTCTGTTGAACAAGGCGGCCGAGTTGCTCGAACAGCGCGCTCCGCAGTTTGCCACGCTCGTGATGGCTGAAACCGGTGCCACGGCGGGTTGGGGCCATTTCAATATCCACCTTGCCGCGGGCATGTTGCGTGAAGCGGCTGCCATGACGACGCAGATTCAGGGCGAGGTGGTGCCATCCGATGTGCCGGGCAGTCTCGCCATGGCGATTCGGCAGCCGGTAGGCGTGGTGCTGGGCATTGCGCCTTGGAATGCGCCCATCATTCTCGGCGTGCGCGCCATTGCCATGCCGCTCGCTTGCGGCAACACCGTCATCCTGAAGGCGTCGGAAGTTTGTCCGGCCACGCATCGTTTGATCGCGGCTACGCTGCGCGATGCGGGGCTGGCGGATGGTGTCGTCAACGTCCTCACTCACGAGCCGAAGGACGCGGAGAAGATCGCGGAGGCTTTGATCTCGCATCCAGCGGTGAAGCGAATCAACTTCACGGGCTCAACGCGCGTGGGGAAGATTCTCGCGGGCATTGCCGCGAAGTATCTCAAGCCCATTTTACTTGAGCTCGGTGGCAAGGCGCCGCTCGTCGTGCTGGAAGATGCGGATATCGATCAGGCAGTGAATGCCACTGTGTTTGGCGCATTCGCGAATCAGGGGCAGATTTGCATGTCCACCGAGCGCGTCATCATCGATGAGAAGGTGGCGGATGAGTTCGCTGCCAAACTCGCCAAGCGTGTGGCGGCGCTTCCGAGCGGTGATCCGCGCAAGGGCGATGTGGTGTTGGGGTCGGTGGTAGCGCAGGCCACGGTTGATCGCGTGCAGAAGCTTGTGAAAGACGCTGTGGCCAAGGGCGCGAAGGTGCTCACGGGTGGTGAGGCTGACGGCACTATCATGAAGGGAATCGTTGTCGATCACGTGACGTCTTCGATGGAGCTTTTCCGGGAGGAATCGTTCGGGCCGCAGGTGTCGATCACGCGTGCCAAGAACACTGAGGATGCTATCCGGCTCGCAAACGATACGGAGTATGGGTTGTCTGCGGCGCTTCATACCCGGGACATTGCGAAGGGTCTCGAGCTGGCTCGCCGCATTGAGACCGGCATCTGCCACATCAATGGCCCCACGGTGCATGACGAAGCGCAGATGCCTTTTGGTGGCGTCAAGGCGTCAGGCTACGGCCGGTTCGGCGGCAAGGCCGGCGTAGATGCGTTTACTGAGCTGCGCTGGATCACCGTGCAGTTGACGCCGCGGCACTACCCCTTCTGATTGGGAGCGCGTCGAGGATTCGCTTGGCTGGGGCAGTGCCAGCACGGCCTCTCTCACTGAGAGGCCGAGGGCACCGCCCGCTAGAGCGGTCCCCTAGGTGACGCACAACGAAGGCCCAAGTAGTCAGACGCCAAGGGTGTTGCTGCAATCCGCGGCCTCGATCAGGGGGTAGCCTCTTTCTGCTGGACCGCGCCGATGGCCGCCCACATGCCCTCGCCGCCGCCGAACGTCATGGTCCCCAGGCAGACCTCGGACACGGCCAGACCGGTGCCGCCAAGTGTTTTCATGCGCATGCAGTGGACCCTCTGAAGTTTGAGTCTCGATCCCCCCAGGCCGTGAGCGTATCCTGATCTGGCCCGGAATGAGCGTCCCCGTTCGACGATGCAGGCCCATAAGAGAGCTCGAAATGAAGCCCACCGCGAAACAACGAATCTGGATGTACGAAATGATGCTCACGAGCCGCAAGCTCGACGAGCAGGTGTTCGAGGCGTACTGGGAAGGCAAGAAGCCGGTTTTCAATATGGGCAAGGGCCCGCTGCCGGGCGAGATGCACCAGAGCTTCGGCCAGGAGCCCACGGCCGTGGGCATGTGCGCGCACCTCGGGCCGGATGACGCAGTGGGCGCAGGGCACCGCCCGCACCACGTGGCCGTCGCGCGCGGCGTGAATCTCAAGCGCATGGCGGCTGAGCTGTTCGGCAAGAAAACCGGTCTTTCCGGCGGCCGCGGTGGCCACATGCATCTCTACGACAAGAGCGTGAACTTCTTCTGCAGCGGCATCATTGCCGAAGGCATGGGCCCCGGCGCCGGCATCGCGCTCGCCCGCAAGATGCAGAAGAAACCCGGCATTGCCGTCAGCTACAACGGGGACGGCGCCGCGAATCAGGGCGCGTTCCATGAAGTCATGAACATGGCCAGCCTGTGGAAGCTGCCGTTCATCGCCGTCATCGAAGACAACAAGTACGCGGTCTCGGTGACGAAGGAAGAGTCCACCGTGGTGCCGAGCTGGAAGCGCGCATCGGGCGCCTACGCCTGCGCCGGCGAGTTCGTCGCGGGGAACGACCCGGACCTGATCTTCGAGGCCTCCGGCCGGGCGGTGGCGCGTGCGCGCGCGGGCGAAGGCCCCACCATTCTCGAAATCGAGACGGAGCGCCTGCACGGGCATTTCATCGGTGACGCGGCAGGTTATCGCTCCAAGGAAGAGGTGGCCGCGCAGAAGGATCCGATCCCGCTGTATCGCAAGCGGCTGCTCGATGAAAAGGTAATCACCGAAGCGGACATCGCCGCGCTCGAAGCGCGTGTGAAGGCGGCCGTAGACGAAGCGATGCAGTTCGGGCGGGATAGTGAATACCCCGCCCCGAGCGAAGCGCTGGAACGCGTGTTCGCGTAAACGCGTCGCGCCCGGCACGCCACACGGGGCTGCCGCTTTCATCGATTGAATTGCAGACCAGAGGATTCGCACCATGGCACAACCAGTAGCCGATACCGGCCGATCGCTCACGATGGCTCGCGCGGGGCGCGAGGCCGTGATCGCCGAGATGCGCAAGAACCCGAACATTTTCGTCATTGGTGAAGACGTCGCGAAGCTCGGCGGCGTGTTCGGCACCACCGTCGGCATGGCGGACGAGTTCGGTGCGGGCCGCGTCATCGACACGCCCATTTCGGAAACGGGGTTCATCGGCATCGCCACCGGCGCGGCCATGGCGGGCATGCGCCCGATCATCGAAATCGCGTTCGTGGATTTCATCGGCGTCTGCTTCAACCAGATTTTCAACTTCGCCGCCAAGACGCACTACATGTCGGGCGGGCAGTTCAAGATGCCGCTCACCATGATGATCGGTTACGGCGGCGGCTATAACGATGCCGCCCAGCATTCTCAGTGTCTGATCGGCACGCTGGCGCACGTGCCGGGCATCCGCATCGCTACGCCTGCGGATTCGTATGACGCGAAAGGCCTCATGCACACGAGCCTGCGCGACGATAACCTCACCATCTGGATGGTCCACAAGCGCATCTGGGGCCTCGGCTGGCTCGGCACTGCGCTCAAGACGGCCATCGCCACGGTGCCTGAAGAGGAATACGCCATTCCGTTCGGCCAGGCGCGCATCTGGAAAGAGGGCAAGGATGTCACGCTCGTGGGCTATGGCATCACCGTGCATCACGCGCTCGCGGCGGCCGACAAACTCGCAGCCGAGGGCATTTCCGCAGAAGTGCTGGACCTGCGGACCATCGTGCCGCTCGATCGGGACGCCATCTTCAAATCCGTTGCCAAGACCGGCCGGCTGGTCGTGGCAGATGAGGACTACATGAACTGCGGCGTCACGGCCGAAGTGCTGGCGGTGATTGCCGAGCGCGACCCGAGCGTGTTGAAGGCGCCCGCTGTCCGCGTGGCGAACCCGGACATTCCGATTCCGTTCTCGCGTCCGATGGAAGACTTCTGTCTGCCGGATGCGGACAAGCTCGTCGCCGCGGCGAAGAAGACACTGGGCAAATGAGCCCGGGGCTCCTGGGCCCTTGTACACCCTCACACACATAGGCTATTCAATGACCGATATCGTCGTTCCTGCCGATCTCTGGGACACCGAAGATGAAGGGGTCCTGTTCCTCTGGGTGTACCCCGACGGTTCGGTCGTGGAAAAGGGCAAGCTCATCGCCGAGATCACCGTGGAGAAGGCACAGCTCGAACTGACGGCGCCGGCCAGCGGGCGCCTGAAAATTCTGGTGCAGCCGGAAAGCATCATCAAGAAAGGGCAGGTGCTGGGGAAAATCGAGGCGGTTTAGCGTAGCGCCACATCGCGCGAGCGCGCAGCAAGCGCTCGGCCGGCGCCTGAATGAGAGCACAACCATGGATTTAGAACTGAAAGGCCGCAAGGTCATTGTCACCGGTGCCAGCAAGGGCATCGGTCTGCGCATCGCGCAGAGTTTCGCGGATGAAGGCGCCGACGTTGCCATCTGCGCGCGCACGGCGGCCACGGTCGAGCAGGCCGTCGAAACGCTCAAGGCTCGCGGCGTCAAGGCGTTTGGCGATGCCGTTGATGTCACGAACGCGGAAGCCTATGTGGGCTGGATCGAATCCGCCGCGCGTCGTCTCGGCGGCGTGGATATCTTCGTTCACAACGTCACTGCTTCTCCTTCCACGCCCGGCATGCGCGGGTGGGACCTGGCGTACAGCACCGACATCATGGGTGCCGTGCGCGGCGTGGAAGCGGTGGTGCCGTTTCTCAAACAATCCAGGAGTGCGGCCATAGTTATGATCGCCAGCATCTCGGGCGTCATGTCCAAGGTGCTGCCGGCGCCGGGTGCTTACGCGTATGGCGCGGCCAAGGCCGCCGTCATCTCTTACGGCGCCATGATCAGTAAGGATCTGGCGAAGCAGGGCATCCGTGTGAATGTGGTGTCGCCCGGCCCCATCTACTTCGAAGGCGGGCCGTGGGATCGCGTGAAGGCACGCATGCCTCAGGCGTTCGAAGCAGCGACGCAGTCCTGCGTCATAGGACGTCTGGGCAACCCTGAGGACATCGCCAACGCCGTGGTGTTTCTCGCCAGCCCCCGCTCCGGGTTCACCATTGGCCAGAACCTGCACGTGGATGGCGGGTTCATGCAACACGTCCCGTTTTAGGTTTATTGGATCCACCTCCGCCGGGGGATTGCGGCGTTGCGTGCTCCCGTGCAGCATGCCGGGCCCCGCCGGATCCCGGCAGCGTCTGGTAGTGAACCTCCGTGCATAGAGTGAGTGGTCGCTGGAAGCTTGGACTCGCGCTCGCGGTCATCACGGCCCTGTTCTGGGGGATGGTGCCGATCGCGCTATCCATCACGCTCAGCGTTCTCGACGAATATACGGTCACTTGTTTTCGCTTCGTGACGGCTGCCGCCGTGCTGGGCGTCATCCTCACCTCGATGGGGCGCCTGCCCGCGCTCGGCACGCTCGACCGGCGCGGCTGGACGATCATGCTGATCGCACTCATCGGGCTGGTCGGTAACTTCGTGCTCTACGTGGTGGCGCTCAAACATGCCTCGCCCACCATCAACCAGGTGGTTTCGCAGCTTTCGCCGTTGCTGTTGATGCTTGGAGGCATCGCGCTCTTTCACGAGCGTTTTTCGCCGCTCCAGTGGGTGGGGTTCGCATTGCTGCTGATGGGGCTGCCGTTGTTCTTCAATCGGCGGTTACCTGAGTTGATGAATCTGCGCTCGGGGCTCGGCCTGGGGGTGGCGCTGCTGGTGCTGGCCTCGTTCGTGTGGACGGTGTACGGGCTTGCGCAGAAAGTGATGCTGAAGCGGCTGCAGGGTCAGCAGGTGTTGCTGCTGTTGTATGCAGGTTCGGCGCTCGCGCTGATTCCGTTCTCACACCCTGGCCGCATCGTGAATCTGAATAGCCTTCAGGCGTGGACGCTCGCCTTCGTGTGCGTCAACACCGTGATCGCATACGGCGCGTTTGCCGAAGCGCTTCGGCATTGGGAAGCGTCGCGGGTCGGCGCGACCCTGACGTTGACGCCACTGTTCACTATGGCGGCCATGTGGGTGCTCGAGCGTGTGGCGCCGGGGCTCATGAAGCCTGAGCAGCTCAATTTCTTGAGTGTGGTGGGGGCGTTGGTGGTGGTGGGTGGGTCGATGCTTTGTGCACTCGGTAGCGCGAAAGTGGTGGCCGCTGATGTGGCGGATAGTGTGGCGGCTTCCTAGCCTGCTTTATTCAGTGCGCCGTGCAAAGGCACGGTCTTCCAGTGGGTGCGAACCCCACCCGGCAACTTTCGCTCCGGCCGGTAGCAATCGGAGCAGTCGTGGAGGTAACGAAGCGGCTGAAGCCTTCGGTGCAGAGGGTCCTGCAAGGGACTTGGCGAGTATGCAGGCGGGACGTGAAAAAACAGGATGTTTTTTCCCGAGCCTCCGAGGGATCGGTCTAGCGGGCGGTCCCGAACCGGGGCCGGCGGGTCGCGGCTGCCGCCGACCGCCAGCTTCAAAGGGTTCATGAATAAAGCGGGCTAGGGCCCAGCGATTGAGTGAGCGCAGCTTCAAGAAGCCTCAATCGCCGGGCGGCTGGGAGTGGATCATTTCTCCGCGACGACGCGAGTGGCCGCGAGGCGAGTGGCGGCGACAACGCGAATTGCCGCGATCCCACGAATAGCCCGCTCACCCGAGTGCGCTGCAGCGGCACTCTTATATATAGGCTGAAATCTCAGCTTTCCTGCGGCGCTGCCGCAGCGCTAGCTTCCTTCTGCGGCGTGGGCACGACGTGCTTTTTGGGGCTCTTGCGCGGAGGCGCGCCGCTCTTCTCGAGTGACTGCACGGCGCATCGGCCTTCCCGCGGAACGATGACGGAGCTGAACCGATCGAAGGTGCCAACAGGTTTCGTATCGAACGCGATGGACTGCGCGAAACTCAGGCCGGTGCAGGTGCCCAGGAACTTGGCGTAGTACCACTTGCTGTGAACGTCCTGCACCCAGAGGCCGTGGTCGCTGTCGGCCTGCCAGTCCTTGATGCCGCCGCGGTTGGCAAAGGGAATGGTCACATCGCGCGTCGGTGCGCTCGACTCAGCGGTGTCACCCGGTTCGGCGCCGTTCGCGAGGCCCGCGGCACCGGTCGCCATGAAGGCCGCGGCCACCCACCCGGTCCAAGGTTTCACGATAAACAAACCCGTACGTCTTAGCCGCCCGGCGATTGAGGGCTTCTTGGCTTGGCGATCCGCGCTGTTCATGTTCACTCCGGCGGAAAATGGATCAGTTGAAGTTTGGACCGTGACGCGGAAGCGGGGTTCCGGCGATGTTTGCGGGCCGCCTGGCCTTACTCCAGCCGCGTCGCCGTCAAATCCCAGAAGAGGTGCCACTTGGCACCGTCCATTGAATATTCCCACTTGGCCTTCATGGTGTTACGAGCGTCCAGCGGCGCGATAACGCACCGGATTTTCTGCGAGCGGCCGCTCACGGGCCACTCGCCGGTGAGCAGCCACACACCGTCGCGGTCTTCACCGCGCCAGCGCCGGGTGGTTCCGTTGTTATAGAACGTGTGAACGGCGTAGCGTTGACCGGACTCCTCCAGGCCAAGCATTTCGATGCAGGCCGCATCGGCGTCCCCGACCCGCCCTTCGAAGCGGTGAATGAGAAACTTCCCGCCCGTGAGCCATTCGTACGTCTCGGTGGCGCTGATGGGCGCGGCCGCGCCGATGGCGCTGTCGTACTGCTGGCCTTCGGTCTTCCATTTTCCGATGAACGCGTCCGGGAAAGCGCGCTGAGCTCGCGGCTGAGTCGAGCGATGAGGGGCGGGCTGTGTCATGGGCTCTCCACGTCGATGTCAGTACCAATATAAGCGCTATGGGTTCAGCGCATCAGGCTATGAGCCAATCCCTCCCGCAACATTTGTACCGCAGAGGCGCCGTCTGTCGCCGACGCACGACGCCACGCCACGAAACCATCTGGCCTGATGAGCGTGGCCCCCGTGCTCGAGATTCCGTAGGTGCTCTCGAATGCGCCGTCGGCCTCAACAAGATCGGTTCCAACGCAGTAGGCATCGATAGGAATTCCGCTGAAGTCACCCGCGACGGCCTCCGCCGCTTCAATCCAGTCTCTTCCTTCGCTGCCCGCGAGCAGCAAATAGTTGCCGGTGAGATCGAGCGTCGACACACGCTCACCGTGCCGCGTGAGCCACAGGTGCGGTGCGCGTGAGCCGGGTACACCGAACGTTGTGCGCGGGTCGGCGTGAATGCCACTCGGCGACCCATACAAATATCCCAGCTCGATGTCGAAGTCGTGCGCGAGCGGGTCGGTTTGCTGAGTCGGTTGCAACCACGGAGCCGTGCGCGCCACGTACCGCGAGAATGCCTGCTCCACCGTAAACTTTGCGACCGGCTTGCGTTCGCTTGCATAGGTCTCGAGCAAGGCGGGCCCCGCATATCCCTGCAGCACCAGGGCGAGCTTCCAGGCCAGGTTGTGTGCGTCATGGATGCCGGTGTTGCCGCCGAAGCCACCGTTGGGCGGCATCACGTGCGCAGCGTCGCCGGCAATGAAGACGCGCCCGTCCTGGAATTTCTGCGCCACGCGAGCGGTGGCTCGCCAGCGAGTCATGCCATCGATCTTCACACTGAGATCCGGCACGCCGGCGCCGGCGCGCACGAGCTCGATGAGGCGGGCTTCGCTCACATCGTCAGCGGCGTTCGATGCAGCTTCAGGGTCGCGGCTCGGGTCGCCCACCGTGTTCACGGCAAGGAAGCCGGCCTGGGCCGCGCGGTTCATGCGGAAGAATCCGCCGAGAACCGGATTGTTCACATAGATGATGCTCCACGCGTTACTGCCGATCCAGGGCGACAGGTCGGCTGTGAAATAGATCGTGAGGGAGTTGGAGAACACGCCACGGCCTTCGTGACCAATGCCCAGCAGGTCCCGCACCTTTGAATGGCCGCCATCCGCAGCGATCAGGTATTGGCCACGAACGTCGCGTTCCACACCACTGTCTACATCTTTCATCGTGACGGTGACGCCAGAGGCATCCTGCCGCACGTTGGTGATCTCCGCCCCCTGGATCACCGTAGCACCGGCCTGCGACGCCCGCTCTCGCAGGATCGGTTCGAGATTGGGCTGATTCAAGAAAAGGCGGCGGCACGGGCTCAGGGCGCCCACGCCTTCGTTCAGGCTCGGAATGATATCGGCGAATTTCCGGCCCGACAGGGATTCGAGAGCGACGATGGCGCCTTCGGGAACGAAGTCTCGCTCGGATCCTTCGCGCACGCGCTGCTCGATGCCAAGCGAGCGGAACATCTCGAGCGTGCGCATGTGAAAGAACGCGGCGCGCGGCAGCGGCGAGCTCGTCTTCAGTCGCTCGATGACCACCGAGCGAATTCCTCGCTGCGCGAGGAACGCCGCGGCGGACAGGCCCACCATGCCTCCGCCGGCAATCAATACCGGTGCTTCGTTTTCCAGGTTCGCATCAGGCTTCGACATGGTGGGGCCTCTGTCAGGAACTGCGTGCCGGGGAGCATCAGGCACGTCACGATACGCTGTCACCTGTCCGCCGCAAGTCGCTGCTGCACGGGGTAGAATCGAAGGCATGCCAAAGCGAGTCACCGATCCCGAGTCTCCTGAAGAACCAGGCCAATACAGTTCACCGCCGTGCTCCCTGCATGAGTTTGACGCCGCGGCGACTGCGCCGGGTGCCGAGGCTGAACCGAACGGTTGGGAGCAGATTCGCGCCTGGCGCAAGAGCACGCGTGAGCGCCTGATCGCGCAACGGGTCGCTGCGCCTCCGCATGTACGCCGGGTATTGGGTCAGTCGGCGAAGTTGCGGCTCGAGGAATCGGTGGATTTACGGCAATACACGACCATCGGCATCTACTGGCCGATTCGGGGCGAGTTCGATGTGCGCGACATCGCGCGCAAACATCTGGACGCCGGTTGCGTGGTGGGGCTGCCGGTGATTGTCGAACGTTCCGCGCCGGTGGAGTTCTGGAAATGGCGGCCGGGCATTCGCATGCAAACCGGCATCTGGGACATCCCGATCCCGGCCGAGCGCGAGGTGGTCAGCCCGGATTTGCTAATCATTCCGCTGGTTGGCTTCGACACCAAGGGCTATCGACTGGGGTACGGCGGCGGCTACTACGACCGAACTATCGCGGCGGCGGCGCGCCGCCCATTCCGCGTTGGCCTTGGCTACACGAGTTCGAGCCTGGCAACGATCTACCCGCAGCCACACGACATACCGATGAATCTGATAGTCACCGATAAGGTCGTGCAGCGAGTGACGGCGGAGTAGCGCTACTGCGCTGCGAGTTTGGCGTCCACGCTGCACACCGCCGCGCCGACCTCTGCGATCTCACCCTCCGGCACCAGAATCTCCAGCAGCGTGCCATCAGACGTTGCCACCACTTCCTGCGTCACTTTGTCTGTCTCGATGTCATAGAGCACATCGCCAGTCTTGAAAGTATCGCCGGGCTTTTTGTGCCACTTCGCGATAGTGGCCTCAGCCATGTTCATGCCGACGCGGGTGAGCTTGAGATTGAGCTTCATTGTTCGTCGTCTGCCTCAGGCCGCTGCTCGCGCGTGTAGCGAAGTGGCTGCGGCGATGATGTGTTCTTCATTCGGGAAGACGCGCGCTTCCGCGTTGGGCGCATAAGGCATGGCAACGTCGGGCACCGTGACACGTTTCACCGGCCCCTTCAGCGAGGAGAACGCCTTGTCTGCAATCACCGCAGCGATGTGGCTGGCAGCGCTGCAGCGGTCACGCGCTTCGTCGATAACGACGCAGCGGCCCGTCTTGCGCACCGAGCGCAGGATGCTTTCTTCGTCCAGCGGCACGAGCGTGCGCGGGTCCAGCACTTCCGCGCTCAACCCCGCGGCTTCCAGCTTCTTCGCCGCGGCGAGAGCTGGCTTGAGCATGGTGCCGATAGCGATGAGCGTGACGTCCGTACCTTCGCGAGCTATGAACGCTTTGCCGAAGGGCACGGTGTAGTCGCCCTCAGGCACTTCGCCGCTGTCACCGCCGCGCCCGCTCGCTTCGAGGAAGAACGTGGGGTTGCGGCCGCGAATGGCTTCCTTCAGCAAGCCCTTGGCATCGGCGGGCGTGGCGGGCACCGCAACGTTGAGGCCGCCGAGATTCATGATGAGAGGGTGGGGCGTGTCGGAGTGCTGGGCCGCGTTCGAGCGCCCGCCGCCGTAGCCTGCCATCACGGTGATGGGCAGCTCGAGCTGCCCGCCCGTCATCAGGCGCAGTTTTGCCATTTGATTCGCGATGGCGTCGAACCCTGTGTACAGGAAGTTCGAGAACATCATGTGCAGCACTACGCGGTAGCCTGCGGCCGCTGCGCCGACAGCCATACCGGTGAGCGTGGCTTCGCAGATGGGTGTGTTGCGAATTCGGTTGGGCCCGAACTTTTCGAGCAGTCCACGTGTGTCGCCGAAGATGGCGAGCTCGACGTCTTCGCCGAAGACGATGACCTTGGGGTCGCGCTCCATTTCTTCGAAGAGTGCGTCGTTGATGGCTTGGGTGTATCGGCGGCGTGCCATGATGGTTAGACCCTCTGAAGTCGCATGTATTCAACGTTCGTGGTGCCGCGGACAGTGAACTGCTTGCCGCTTGATGCGCTGTCTGCGCGGCCAATAGACGTGTCGATTGGCGCCTTCATGGGCGTTGCCCCGCGAACATCAGACTGAACACCAGTTCCGGGTCGGCGGGTGCGCTCGCTTCTGAGAATGCCGCTGCTGCCTCGACTGTGCGTGTGACGCGCGCGGATATTTGTTCCAGCTTCGCGGCGTCCGCGATGCCGGATTTCACCAGCGTGGCGCCCCAGCGCGGGACCGGGTCGCGCGCCGTCCAGTGGTCGATCTCTTTCTGGTCGCGGTAAGCGCCGCCCGCCAGCAGCTCTTTCTCGAACGTCATGTGACCCTTGATGCGATAGGTCTCGGCTTCGATGAAACACGGCCCCTCGCCCCGGCGCGCCCTGGCCACGGCCTCGTGCGTGGCTCGCCATACGGCCTCCACATCGTTCCCGTCTATCACCGCGGTGTGAATGCCGAACGCTCGCGCGCGATCCGCGATCTGCCCCGCCGTCACCTGTTCCGCGCGGGTGAACTCGCTGAAGTGGTTGTGCTCGCACACGAACACGATGGGCAGCTTCCACAGGGTGCTCACGTTGAGACACTCCATGAACACGCCCTGGTTCGACGCTCCGTCGCCGAAGAAGCACACGGCCACGCGACCCTCATCGCTGAGCTTTGCGCCGAAGGCTGCGCCCGTGGCGATGGCGAACCCGCCGCCCACGATGCCGTTGGCGCCCAGGATGCCCTTGCTCACATCGGCCACGTGCATGGAGCCGCCCATGCCTTTGCAGATGCCGGTGGCCTTGCCCCAGATTTCGGCCATCATCGCGTTCGGGTCGCCGCCCTTGCCGAGAAAATGGCCATGGCCGCGATGCGTGCTGGTGATCCAGTCCGTATCTTTCAGCTGCATGCACACGCCGGCCGCAACCGCTTCCTGGCCGATATACAGGTGAACGGCGCCGGGCAGTTTGCCGGCCGCCGAATCGTCACTGAGCTTTTCTTCCATGCGCCGGATGAGCAGCATGCGCTCGTACAGCGCCAGTGCCTGCTCGGGGGTGGGCGCCGCCTCAGGGCGCGCCGACTCGTCCTGGGTTCGCCGTTCCGCGAGGTCGCGGGCCGCGAAATCCTGATCAACCATCGATCGCTCGGAAGTAGTCACGGGAGGTCTCCGTGTGAAGAGCAGCGCGCCTAGCGCAGGAATTGAGCCATTGTCGTATTGAACGCGGTTGTGGCCGTTTTCTCGAGCGGCCACGAACGTAGTTCCTGGGACAGCACTTCGAGGCCGATGGGCCCCACATAGTTCGAGCCCGGGAGCTTCGCCAGGAAACCCTTGATGTCGAACTCACCTTGACCGCAAAGCTTCCGGTGCGAGGTGGTCTCGGTGACCATGTCCATGCCGGGAGGCGCCTTCAGGTAGCCGTCGTTGATTTCCAGGCCCATGACATACTGCTTCGGAAACTTCATGACCTCGTCATAGGGAATGCCGAGTTTCACGATGTGCCACAGATCCCAGATGATGCCGCCGTTTCTCTGTGCCGCGCCTTCCACGAGTTGCCGGGCT
>JBDTUL010000094.1:0-14450 GCA_040007735.1 Gammaproteobacteria bacterium
CAGAAGGCGAAGGCGTACGTCCGGCGCATCACACTCGACCTGAAATCTAAGAAAGACACGTGGACGGAAGAAGTGCTCTGGCCGTTCAACGTGGTGGATCTCGGTCGCATCGACACGCGCTTCATGACACTCGACCAGCGCTACGGCTTCACGGGTTATGGAGATGCGCAGCGGCCGTTCGATGAGGCGCGTGCCGGCAATCTGAAGGGCCGCGTCACGAACAGCTACGGGCGTTTCGACTTCAAGACCGGCAAGCTCAGCTCCTATTTCGCGGGTCCGGCTCACAGCCTGCAGGAGTGTTGCTTCGTGCCTCGGCCGGGCAGCACGGAAGAGGGTGACGGCTACCTGATCGGCGTCGCGCAGAACTATGCGGACCTGCGCTCGGAGCTGATCATCGCCGATGCCAAAAATCTCGAAGCAGGGGATATCGCGCGCGTGATCCTGCCATTCCGATCCAGCGCGCAGGTGCATGGGCTGTGGGCTTCTGCTTACGAGCTGGCATGAGCATCACGCGTCGAGAGTTCGTGCAGGGCATGATGGCGATGGGCGCAACGGTTGCGGTGGCGGCCGGCTTCGAGGCACTGCTGCTCGGTGAGGACGTGGCCGCGAATGAAGCGGAAGCGAGGGCCGCTGGCGCAGCCGCGGCTCCGGGCCATCGCCCACCCACAGTTTCCTTTCACCTGGATCAACCCTATCTGGACGTTTCCGGTCATGCGCTGCCGTACTCTCCACCGGCAGGTGCGCGCGCCGCCCAGTCGCTCGCCGAGTTGAGCGAAGCCGCGTTTCAGTGCTGTTTTCTGGGGTCGTAGATGCGTCGAGCATTGCTCATCGCTCTCAGCACCTTGTTGATCGCTGCCACGGTCGATGACTCGCGACTTCGAAACGCGGCAAGCGAACCCGCAAACTGGCTCACCTACGGTGGCACTTACTCGGAGCAGCGCTACTCCACGCTGAATCAGATCAACACCGGCACGGTGTCGAAGCTGGCCCCGGCGTGGTCCTTCGATTTCGACACGTACCGAGGGCAGGAAACCACGCCCATCGTCGTGGACGGCGTCATGTACGTGACCAGTGCCTGGAGCAAGGTTTACGCGCTCGATGCGAAGACCGGCAAACAGATCTGGTTTTACGACCCCGAGGTGCCCGGAACCGCTGGCCCCAAACCTTGTTGCGATGTGGTGAATCGAGGCGCTGCGTTCTATCAGGGCAAGGTGTATGTCGGAACGCTCGATGGGCGGCTGATCGCGATCGATGCCCGCACCGGCAAACTCGCGTGGAGCACGCTGACGGTCGACCCGAAGTGGATGCACTCGACGTGCGCGGTGGGGGTGGCGTGCTCGTCACTGCGGGCGATCTGGTGTTCCAGGGCCGCAGCCGGAGCGGTGTGCTCGGCGAGCTCGCCGCGTTTCGCGCCGACACGGGCGTGGAAGTGTGGAGCTACAAAACACCTAACATGATCATGCAAGGGCCCGTCACTTACACGGTAGATGGTGAGCAGTACGTGGCCGCCGCATCCGGTGCGGGTGGCGCGAACATCATCTTCGGCTTCGAGCCGGCACACGCGCGACAGATGGGCCGCATGGTCGTGTTCAAACTCAACGGCACTGGGAAGCTGCCCGACGATCCGCCGCTCGCCGTGCGCCCAGTTCCGCCCTCGCAAGTGTGGCCAGCTGAGCTCGTTACGCGTGGCAAGGAACACTATGCCCGGTTCTGCGGCCGCTGCCATGGCATGAACATGATGGCCGCGAACATCGTGCCGGACCTGCGGCGTTCCGCGGCGCTGGCCGACAAGGATGCCTGGAATGCCATCGTGATAGGCGGCGCGCTCGAGAAGCAAGGCATGGTGAGCTGGGCGAGGTTCATTACTCCGGACGATGCAGAGGCCATTCGAGCGTACACGGCCGACGAGGCACGCAAATTGGCGAATGTGCTGCTGCCGCCGCCGGCTGCAACGGGCGCGCCGTAGCGCATGAGCCCTCAATCGCCCGGCGGCTCGGAACGATTTTTTCTTTTCTCGTGAGAGATTTTCTCTTTTCTCTTGAGAAAGAAAACAAAAAAACAGTTCCGAGCCGCCCGGCAATTGAGGGCCTTTGGAGGGACTAGTGCCGGCCGATAGACAAACTGAGGGGGTTCGAATGTCGACGCGCATCAAGCTGTTCAAGTGGGCTGTCGCCGCAGCACTGATCTCATCAGGCGCAGCGGCGCCGGCCGCGCCCTCTTGCGACAAGGCATGCCTCGAAGGCATCGGCGACAAATATCGCGCCGCCTATGTGAAGCACGACCGCACCCTCGCCCCGTTCGCCAGGAAGGTTCGCTTCACCGAGAACAATGTGGAGCTGGAATTCCCCGATGGCAGCTGGGACACGATCACCCGGGAAACGGGACCGTCGCTCACGTTCTCCGACCCGAAGACCGGCGGGGTAGGCATCTACACCGCCATCATGCAGAACGACACACCGGGGTTTCTTGCGGTTCGGCTGCGAGTGAAGGGCGGCAAGATCACCGAGATCGAGCACATGCTCTCGACTCGCCGCAACCTGAGTTCCCCGCCGACGCCCATCGGCGACCAGGCGAACTATCAGCACGAGCCCGGCACGGCGGAAGTAATCCCGCCGGCGGAACGCGGCACACGTGAGCAACTCATTCGTCAAGCCAACGGCTACTTCGACACACTCCAGAACAATACGGGCGAGATACGCGGCGCTCGTTTCTCGCCAGAGGCCACTCGTCTCGAGAACGGGCTGAAGTTCAAGGACATCGAGGCCGCTTTCAAACTCGGTCGCTATCGGTTCAACGAGCGCGTGCGTGACCGCGAGATGTTCCTGATCGATGAAGAGCGCGGCTTGGTGATGTGCCGCGGCTTCATCGATCACAAAGGTGTACTGGACGAGTACACACTGACGGATGGCACCAAGACGCGCTCCGTGTTTCGCGAGCCGCAAACCTGGGCGTTCCTGGAGACCTTCAAAGTGCGAAACGACATGATCGTGGCAGTCGAGGCAACGTTCATCGGCGCCCCGTACTACCAGCGCTCGCCGTGGACCCGGAAGCCCGACAAACGCTGAACGTTCGAGCCTGTCGCGCTACGCGGCCCGCTCCGAGCCGCCTACCGCTCGCTGACGCGCGTCCGCGCCGAGCCGCGCCGCGATTGAGGGCTCTTACGCCGCCGCCGCATCCAACACTCTCGCCGCAAGCTGATGCCGATCATGCACCCCGAGCCTCGTATAAATGAGTCTCGCGTAATCCTTCACAGTCTCATGCGAGAGCCGTAAATCCCTCGCAATACTCTCCCGCGACCGACCGCACGCAATCAAAAGTGCCACCCGCTTCTGTGCCGGTGACAGTGAAAGTTGCGCAAGCCCCCGCATGAAGCGAAGCGGAAGCGGCTCCGCATGCTCCACAACGATGCACGCCCGACACTCGGTTTCGGCCTCATCTTGCGTCAGCCAGTGCGCCCGAAACGTGAACAGCCCACGCCCATTGCGAATCTCAACGAGCGGCACGTCGTTGGCGTCAGCACTCCGTCCACGCATGGACGCACGCAGTCGCCGCAGCAATTGCGCATTCATCGCGGCCACGGCTGCGCTGCTCGTAAAGTCCACTCTCGCACCTGGATTGAACGCGTAGCGCAGCAACGTCTCTGCGTTAGTACTGCGGTGCTGAATGCGCCCCTTCGAATCCACAATCAGCACAGCGCTGGTGTGACTAGGTGCGTGAGACAGGTCCGCAGCGGTGGAATCCGAAAGTGTCAACGCGATGTAGGGAAGCAGAGACACCAGCCGCCGTACGTCCTTCTCGCTGAACTTCCGTGCACGGTGATCCCGAAACAAATGCAGGTACCCGGCCGGTCTGCCGCCTTTGCGGATCAACGCTTCCAGCAGATGGTGCTGGCCGAAGGGCCGCATGCACTCGAAGTACAAGGATGTCCTTTGCAGGTCCGCATAGGCGGTACCCTGAGCGTCCAGAACCAAAGCGGCGGGCGCCGTGCGCCACCAGCTTTCATGGTGATCGCAAGGGCGCTTGTAATCCGTGGCGCGCTTGGTGAACAACGTTTCCAGCAGGGCAGGCGTGGAGTGACGCATGACGACGCTTCGGCAAAGGTAGCTCTCATCCGTGCCGACGAACGTGTTGTTCCCTGAGGGAACCGCATGGGTAATCACCTCCAGCACGTCTGGCATGGCGACGCCGGCGCCGACACCGAGGCAGGCGAGTTGCCGCAGGTGAGCCATGGCTGCGTTCGGAGTCATCGTGAGCCTCCCTGGTGCTCTTCTTCCGGACATCCTAACGTTGAAATCACCCCCTCAGAAGGGGAGTTTCGATGCCAGTCGTCCGGTAGCGTTGGCGCATGAAAAAGCTGCTGGCGGGTCCAGCCGTGCTGCTGGTGATCGGTGCGGCTGTGGGTCTCCTGGGTTGCACGCCGAAATCGCCCACGGCTCCATCGACCAATGCTGCGGCTCCGGCCGAATCGCGAGCTAACCCCAACACGTCGGCCGCTCGACCCAGCTCATCGCAGCTCATCGTTCCCAACAATAGCGCGAGCCTGCGTCGTTACTTGCAAACTACGCCGGAAACCACAGCGAAGCGCTTCGACGTCGAGTGGAGCCCGGACGTCGTGCGCATCGATCGCGCGACCGCGGCGCGCACGTTATTGGCGGTGTCGGCCGACGGGAGCCGATACCGTTTCACCTCAGGAGACCCCGGCCTTGCCGCGCTGGCCCCCGGCAAGATCATGGCGTTGTGGGGCATCGCTGTTCGGCGCGTGACGGCCGTGGCCGACGCCAATGGCGAACTGCAGGTGGTCACGGCGATGGCCAGCCTTTCCGAGATCTTCACTCGCGCGAACATCGAGATTGAGTACGCGTTGCGGCCGACTGCGCCCGTGGTTGTGCCCTATTTGCCGCAGGCAGCGCCGGCGCCGGCCAATGCGGCGCGCGCGTCGCTCCCCTCTGCGTCGCGAAGCGGGTTCGTCCTCGCGCGATATGACGCACCCAACGAGCCGCCGGGCGGCTCTGACTCCCGCGGTGCCTCGGCCAGCGGTCAGGGCGCGGGCGGTGACGACTTTGTCATCCCCCTCGGCTTCGACACGTGGTCGGTCAAGAATTTCCACAACTTCGACATCACAGCGAAATATGGTCCGAAAGGCGAGGGCATCGCGTTCGACCTGCAGGCGCGCCTCGTGCAGTCCGATGTCGCGGCCGACTCCGCAGGCTCCGCAGACCCCAAGGATGCGCCAAAGCTGCTGGAAGACGGCTCGAGTCTTTGGGACCTGCGCATCGGTGCAAACGGCACCCTGCACAGCACCTCGACCGACGACACGCTGCGACTCTCCAGCAACATCGTGATACGCGACTCCTCGCTCGCACTCATGCGCACGAATTTCGACAACGTGAGCGGCGATCTCAACCTGTTCTTCATCGCCCGCCGCGGTGAGGCAAGCAGTCAGTGGATCGACAAGTTCAAATTCGAATTGCCGGTGCGGTTCAACATTCCGGTGATCCTCGGCGGCCTGCCGTTCATGTTCCAGGTGGGGTTCAACTTCATCGCGCAGCCGGCGCTGACAACCAGGAACGATTCCTTCACCGGCACCTACCACATTCCGTTCGACGGCAGCGGCTCGATGACGCTCGACCAGGGGAAGCTCACGACCAGCGGCACGTTGAAATCCATTCCACAGGTGGTGGAGTCGCTCGGTTCGAGTATCGGCGTGTCGGCGATATTGATTGGCATCCAGGCACCGCGGGTGGGATTCGGGCTCGGGCTGTTCGCCACATCGTCCGTGGCGTATGTCGACCTGGTGAACACCTTCACCATCACCTCGGGTGGCCAGCTCGGCATGTTCCATTGCAAGAATCACCAGCTCGTTGCCACCGTGAATGCCGGCATCGATACGCAGATCGCGTTTCCGCTCGATGGCTGGGCGAAGATTCTGAACGCGCCCCTGTCGTCCACGCTCGATCAGATCTCCAAGGCCGCCTCGGTGCGGCAGCAGGTATTCAAGAAGGAATGGTATCGGACCGAACCGGATATCAAGGCATGTCATATAGATTGAAGGTTCGACCGGCAAGCCGGTTGCCGGCTTTGTGGGTTGCGGCGCTGGCCGCGTCAGTGCTCGTGGCTTCGGTGGCCGTCGTGCACACCGCAAACGCCGCAAACGCGCCCCTGGTGCGGCAGCTGCCCGGGCTCGTGATCGGCAGCGTGATCCACGATGGAATCGACTATGAAGGCCTGTCGGTGCTGAAGGCTGTAGACGCCGACGGAACACGCACCGTCTTCCATTGGACGATGCCCGATCCTCAGGCGCCGGGAGGGCGGAAGGAACAGACGGCCAACTTCCTGATGCGCGCTGCGGACCTGGCGTCGGCGCGACGGTTGATCCTGACCTACATCCCCGGTGACCCGGAAGTGCTGCCCGGCACGGTAATAGGCGCCATTTCGCGAGCCGTCTTCGCGGAGCTGAAGGAAAAAGGCGAAGTGCCCATCGTGCTCGGCGCGGCGCGCCGCACCGCCGCTGGAGAACTCGCGAGCCTGTTCGCCGGCCGCAAATACTACCGAGGCACGTTGAAGCGTATCGAGGCCGGCACGGTTCCGTTTCCCGTGTTACTGGATGGGCGCCGCGTGAACGTTCCGGCCGTGCATGCGAAAGGCGATGTCGCAGTAGGCGGTGACGGCGGTAGCGCAGAATTCTGGTTTCTGGATGATGCCGATCGTGCGGTCACACTGAAGTGGGTGATGCTCGGCGCAACGGCTCAGGCCGTGCGTATCGAAAACGCGCGTGTGCGCCCGGCCTCGCCAGGAAGCGCTGGAGGGTCCATCGCCATTGGCAATGGCGCAGCGGGTGCACCCATCACAGCGGGACTCGACTCTTCCGCGTGCCGCGCAGAGTTGCACGGCGTGTACTTCAACACTGGCAGTGCCGAGTTACTTCCCGAATCGAGCGCGGCGCTTGCGGAAGTGGCCGCAGCCTTGAATGCCCATACTGACTGGCACGTCGTCGTCGAAGGCCACACGGACAACATCGGCGCGGCGGATTCCAATGTGGCGTTGTCTACGCGGCGCGCGGAAGCGGTGAGAAGGGCGCTGGTGTCCCAGAACGGTGTGGCGGCCACGCGCCTGGATGCGAAAGGTTTCGGCGCCACGCGGCCTGTAGAAAGCAATGACACCCTGGAAGGCCGGGCACATAACCGCCGCGTCGAACTTTCGCGGCGCTGTCCCTGAGTTTCGGCTGATGAAGGAGCAATCGATGAGCGTCGTTTTCCGATCCCTGGCATGCATGGCGGCCTTGCTGCTCGTTTTGGCAACGGGTGGTTGCACCAAGGGCAGCGACTCAAATTCGGCCAACAGTGGCGAGGCCGCAAGCTCAAATGAAGGCAGTGACGATTCGGACGCGTCATCTTCAGGCATGGACCCCTGCGCGTTGCTCGAAGGCACCGAAGTAGAGGCGGCTCTCGGCAAGCTTGCCGGCCCCCCTTATCGCGCGGGAGGCGATGGCCCCGAAGCCGGTGGCAGCTCCTGCATGTACGAAGCAACCGGCGGACGTACGCTCAAACTCGGGGCAGCGTGGGACGGAGCCGCGTCGATCTTCAAGATGCTGGCGATGCCCGCCGCCATGGCGCAAGGCGCCGGCCTGAAAGGCAAACTCCCGCTGCCCGATGGTGTCACGTTCGAAGGCGAGTGGGATGAAGCCAGGACTGTCGGGTGCTGCCTGCTCTACGCCATGATCGGCGACCAGATGGTCGACATCGATTTCGCGTCCACTCATCTGGACATGAAACAGGCGGCGGCTCTCGCGAACGCTGCGTTGAAGCGCCTCGAGAAGCCGCTCTCCGTCAACGGGAATACCGGTGTCGAGGCGGCGTTGGCGAGGGCGCAGAAGCGGCCCAAGCCGGTTCCCGTCTGTAGCCTGCTGAGGCCTGCGGAAGTGGAGTCCATTCTCGGCCCACAAAGCACTGCGCCGTCGGGGTCCGAGACCTCGTGCACCTATGCGTTCACGCGAATGGGCATGGACGGCAAGCCGCGTACTTATCCACTGGATCTCAAAGTCGAGTGGACTGGCGGCTATCACACGCTGCGCGAGGAAGCGCAGATGGCCGGGCAGATCATGAGCACGCTCACGGGGCTGGAAGCGAAACCCAACGCGAAAGCCGATGGGGCAGCGGCTACCGCGGCGGCCGGCCCGGCCGGGCCGTGGGAAGATTCCGCCACCACCATTCACTTCATGGCCGTGAAGAAGGACGTCCTCATGCGCGTGGACCTGCGCATCGCCACACCCGAGGCCGCCGAGAAGCTGGTCGCGAAGGCCATGGAGAAGATCTAGGGTCAGCGCGCCGTAATGCCACCATCGATACGGTAGTTTACGCCGGTCAGCCAGTCCCCGTGGCCCAACGCGAGCAGCTCGTCGGCGTTCGGCGACGCGACGGGACGGCATCGTCGCTGCCGTCGACTAGATGTTCACGGCCGCAGCGGCCTTGCCGCCGAGCGCCGCGCCCTATCGACCCGCACGGGTGGCTTGAATACCCAAGCAACCTCCATGCGCTGATCCAGCAAAATGCGCTCGCATTGGCGCGCGCCCGAAAAGACCATTCTGTGTCACCGGGGTGTGTCCATTGTCTGCGCTCGAGGACAACTAGAGATGCCAGTGTTGAAGAATGGCCACTCACACAAGTCGTTGACAACCGCAGCGCCCCCGCCCATATATTCATCGTCCAGCCATCTCACGGAGGAGATCCCACTCATGGCGTTCGACGAAAAAGATGATGACACCACGGTCTACCTGGTCCTGATGAACTGCGAAGAACAGTATTCGCTGTGGCCCAAGAGCAACGCCGTTCCCAACGGCTGGAAAGTCATGAAGGAAGGCAACCGCGCCGAATGCGGTGCGTATGTCAACGAGGTGTGGACGGACATGCGGCCCCTCAGCCTGCGCAAGCACATGGAAGAGTTCGCGCGAAAGAATGCGAACGCCACTCCAGCGCCGGACGCGCCGCCGGCCCCGACGACCTGAGCAGTGTGGCAATGCGACGGCGGCGCTCTAACGGCGCCCCGTCGCGGCAGCGCCTGTCATACTGCTTGAATGCGCGTCTTCGCAATTTCCGATGTCCACACCGACTTTCGGGAGAACATGCAGCGGGTCGCGGCGCTCTCGGCCCAGGCCTATCGCGACGACGCGTTGATACTCGCGGGAGACGTGAGCCACGATCTCACGCTGCTGCGAAAAACCCTCGCACTGTTCCTGCATAGATTTCGCCATGTGTTCTTCGTTCCCGGAAACCACGAATTGTGGATTCGGCAGGGCGAGCACGAACACTCCGTGCAGAAGTTCTACGACATTCTGAGACTCTGCGAATCGCTCGGTGTGCACACATCGCCCCAGTGCATCGGTCGCGAGCCGCAGCGGGTTTGCGTCGTCCCCTTGTTCTCGTGGTACACCCGGCCGGAAGAGGGCACCGATAGTTTGTTCCGCGATAGAGTGGTCGCCGAATCGGCCGTTTCGTTGTGGACGGACGACTACCTCGTCAAATGGCCCACACCAGTGAAGGGTCCTGGGGGAGCGGGCGGCTTCAGTCCCACCCGGTTCTTCCTGGACATGAATGCCGCGCGCGTGAGCGCAGCTCATGACGCAGACATCGTCTCGTTCAGCCACTTCCTGCCCCGGGCGGAACTGATGTTTGCAAGCCCGGGCGAACCCACGCGCCCCCCGCCGGACAGGCACGAGAAGCAGTTCAACTTCTCCAGGGTGGCCGGCTCCACTCTGATCGAGGAGCAGATCCGCAGGCTCGGCTCGCAAGTTCACGTCTACGGACACCAGCATCGCAACCGGTGCCGCTACTATGAAGGCATCTGGTACGTTTCGAACTGTCTCGGTTACCGTGAGGAGCAGGAGCGGCGCGGATTGCAGGGCGCGGCAGCACCGTTGATCAGGGTTTGGCCGGCGCCTCCGCAGGATTAAGCTCTCCTGAACGTCTCGGTAATCGAGCCTTCACCTGGGCCGTGGCGCAGCGGGCGATAGTTTAAAAACGGAATTGCATATGAGGCGCAGGGTGCGCCGGAGGGTCAGACCGTGGAACGGAGGCAAGACAGCGAGCGGATCGAGCAGGAGGCCGCGCGCTGGCTGTCCAGCCGCACAGGCGACCAGTGGACCGAAGCTCAACAATCCCAGCTCAACGAATGGCTCAACCATAGCACCGCGCACCGAATTGCATTCATCCGGCTCGAAGCCACCTGGAAGCGATGCGCTCGCATGATTGCCCTGCGCGCCGGCGTGCCGGCCGGTGTCATTCCAAAGCGGGGCTCCTGGGGGCGCGGCGGTTTTTTTAGAGGGCGGCCACCGGAGACTCATCCGCCCCCTCGAGGCCAAAGCGACCCCGGCAAGCGATTGCCGCTCCTGGCCGCCGTGCTCGCATTCGGCATCGCGTCCGCCATCGGATTCGACCCTGCCGCGCGCGCCGCCGATGTGCCCGCTGGTGCCCCGGCCGATACTTCGGCCGAGGCCAGCCGCTCCAGTCCTCACAAATCCCTGGCCGCAAATTCCGCGGCGGCGGAGCGTCGCCGTGCGTCCAGGCGAATGGCGGCAATCGAAGAGTTGCCGCTGAACATCTCGGCGCAGCCGCTCGAATCCGCTTTACAGCAGTTCGCCCAGCAGAGCGGGTTGCAGGTGCTGTTCCCAAGCGACGGCGCGGTGATGCGCCGGCCCGCGCCCGCGATGAGCGGGCTTCACACGCCGCCGGAAGCGCTGGACCAGCTGCTCGCCGACACCGGCCTGCGATATGAGTACGTCAACAGTCGCACCGTGGCGATCCGTGAGGGGTCTGCCCGAGGGGTGCTGAGCTCGCACGACGGGTTCATTGTGTTCGATGACACCCCGCTGGCCGATATCGTCGCCGAGTTCAATCGCTACAACCGCCGCAAGATTTTCATTGAAGATCCCACGCTCGCCGCCATT
The DNA here is from genome assembly GCA_040007735.1 of Gammaproteobacteria bacterium. Classification (GTDB taxonomy): domain Bacteria; phylum Pseudomonadota; class Gammaproteobacteria; order Steroidobacterales; family Steroidobacteraceae; genus JADGHX01. The sequence continues at coordinate 10,940 of JBDTUL010000094.1, forward strand.
CGGCTCGGCGGCAACTTCCGCACCGACAACACTGACGCCTTCCTCTGGTTGCTACAAAGTGGCTTCCCGATTACGGTGGAGCAGACCGAAGACAAAGTCGTTCTGAGGTGAGGCTCACATCCTCGCTCAGACAGGGAGCGAACATGTGCAGCACTTGCGGTTCGGAGCAGCGGCGATGAGCGAGCGGAGTGTGCAGCCAATTTATCTGCTGGCCGACAGCCAGCTCCTGTTCTGGAAGGGCAGCGCGGGGCCATTTCTCGCTTCGGTTTGCCAGGCCAGCGAGATTGCGGCGCCGAGCGTCGCGTACATCGGTGCCTCGAATGGCGACTCGCCCGAGGCGTATTCCATTCTCATCGCGGCGCTGGACCAGATACAGGTGCGGAGCAAGCGCCACATCACCGCCGCGCTATCAGCAGAGGACCGCGAATTCCTGGAGCAGGCGGACATCGTGGTGCTTGCGGGTGGCGATGTCGAAGCGGGGTGGAATGTGTTCACCCGCACCGGCCTGCGCCAGGTAATCGAGAGCCGTTATCGCGAAGGCGCCGTGCTCATCGGGGTGTCTGCGGGTGCGATCCAGCTGGGAACACATGCCGCCCTGGCGGGCGAGTCGGGCAACTCCGGCGACAGCAGATTGATAGAGACATTTGGGCTCGTGCGTTTGATCCTCGATGTGCATGATGAGCAGCGCGATTGGCAAACCCTGTCGAGCACCATTCATTTGCTCGAAGGCAGCGCGCGGGGTGTGGGCGTTCCGAGTGGCGCGGGTTTGATCGCGCATCCGGATGGTACGCTGGAGCCGATTCGGCGCGGGCTGGAGGAGTTTACGTTCAGCGACGGCAAGCTGCGGCGAGCGGTGTTGTTGCCGGATTTGGTGAGCTCGGCCGAGCCGGCCCCAGTTGCGGCGGAGTGAAGTGCGCTGCTACTGGAGCCCAACCATCTCCGCAAACGCCGGCGCCCGGTCGCAATGGTGTTGACCCGTGTTAACGCGCCCGTGGTCAGCACCTGACCTCCCGTTGCATACGAAGCGATGGGCGTGAGCACGCCGGACGGCACGGCCACGCCGAAAGCAGCGTTTTGACGGTGACGGCGCAGGCGGACAAGACCAGAGACCCAAGCAAAGCAACCGTCGTCCATCGGGCCGTTGTCATGCATCCCCCTGCCGGTTCGATACGGTAAGTCAGGGCCTGGGATGCAACAAGCCTTGGAGGGCAGGGGCGGCCGTGCCCAACATGCATTATTGACGTCCAACTACCCTGCGGTGGCGGCGCTCCCCTCAACGGTTTTGCTTTGAGCGCAGGGTGTGCAGAGAGTCATACTCATGGCTCTACGGGGATCCACTATGCCCCGTACAGCAGTAGTCCCACTTCTTTGGTTCAGCGCGCTTACCGGATGATGGCAGCCGGATTTCAGGGGGCGGAACATCATGAGCGAGGCTCATCAATATAAGGGCGGCGAAAGCATCCTCATCCTGTCGCGGGACGACCTGGAGTGCGTCGCCCTGGAAGCGCGCTACCGCGGGTTGAAATTCAACCGGGTGCAGATTCATTTCCTGTCCTCGAGCGTCCTGCAGGACGATCCCGAGCGGGACGATTGCGATACGTACTTCAACCTCTCCGGCAGGGCGGGCGATCTCGTCAGGCACGGCTTTGCGCACCCAAGCTGGTTGCCACGGCGCAGGTCATGGCGAACCTCGCGCACTTGCGACACGGCTGGGTTCGGCCGCGTCTGGATGGTCACGCGCACCCGGGCCGGTTACCGGCTGCAGGGCGCGCGCTATCAGGACTCCATGACGAAACTGACCAGCGTCTCGCCCGTGTGGCCTCGCGGGGCCGCCGCACCACTGTCCGCCAGCGCCCCCTGACATAACCGGCTCCTTAACTATAGGCGGCGGAACGGCCCCGGGGCGTCGATAGATAAAACGAGTACTGGGCGGCGCACGCGCGCAGACTCAACGTGCTCGAAGGCAGCATGAGCATCGTCGGCCCGCGCCCGCACCCCGTCGCCATGAGCGAGCACGACCTCGTGCTCTCCGGCAGCGCCTCCATCGCGAAGGGTGTGCTCACCGGGCCGGATCAACTGCACATCTCTTACATCCATTCGCCCATGCGTTACGCGTGGGACATGCAGCACCAGTACCTGCGCGAATCGAATCTGACTCGCGGCGTGAAAAGCATGATCGCCCGCTGGATGCTGCACCGGGCGCGCCTGTGGGACCTGCGCACGGCCGACGGCGTCGACCACTACATCGCCAACTCGCATTTTATTGCGCGACGGATTTGGAAGGTTTATCGCCGCGAGTCTACCGTGATCTATCCGCCGGTGGATGTGGAGGGCTTCAGCCTGCGCGCCAGCAAGGAGCCGTTCTATCTGACGGCGTCACGGCTCATGCCGTACAAGAAAATCCTGCGATCGTGGAGGCGTTTCGGGCGCTGCCCGATCGCAAGCTGGTAGTGGTGGGCGACGGCACGGAGATGAAGCGCGTGAAAGCCGTGGCGGGCCGGAATGTCGAAGTGCTGGGGTACCAGTCATCGGCGGTCCTGAAGGATCTCATGCAGCGGGCGAAGGCATTCATCTTCGCCGCCGAAGAGGACTTCGGCATCACTCCGGTCGAAGCGCAGGCCTGCGGAACGCCGGTCATTGCGTTCGGGCGGGGTGGGGCGGTGGAAACCGTGCGCGGCCCCGAGCACCCGCAGCCCACGGGACTGTTCTTCAACCGCCAGGAGCCGCAGGCGATTGCCGACGCCGTGCTAGCCTTCGAGCGCAATCAGGACCGTATTCTGCCGGCCGATTGCCGCGACAACGCGCTTCGATTCTCCGCGCAGGTGTTCCGCCACGCCTACAGCCATTTCGTCGAGCAGTGCTGGGATGCGTTCCGGAGCGGGAGCCGGGCGGAGCGGAGGGCGGTGAATGCGTGATGCAGGGTCGATCCAAAGATGTAAACCAGGGGTGAGGTGCGTGCGATGAGAGAGGCGATATCGACCAGAGTTCTCGTGACAGGCGGTGCCGGGTTTCTCGGCTCGCATCTGTGCGACCGGCTGATCTCCGAAGGGCACGAAGTGCTTTGCGTGGACAACTATTTCACGGGCACGCGCCACAACGTGGCGCATCTGCTGGACCACGCGCGGTTCGAGATGCTCCGCCACGATGTGACGTTTCCGCTGTATATCGAGGCGGACGAGATCTACAACCTGGCCTGCCCCGCCTCGCCGATCCACTACCAGCACGACCCGGTGCAGACCACCAAGACGAGTGTGCACGGGGCCATCAACATGCTGGGGCTCGCCAAGCGGCTGCGGGCACGCATTTTTCAGGCCTCCACGAGCGAGGTGTATGGGGATCCCGAAGTGCATCCGCAGAGGGAATCCTATTGGGGGCACGTGAACCCCATCGGTGTGCGCTCCTGCTATGACGAGGGAAAACGCTGCGCCGAGACGCTGTTTTTCGACTATCACCGCCAGCACAAGCTGCGCATCAAGGTAGCGCGCATCTTCAACACCTATGGTCCGCGCAT
>JBDTUL010000095.1:0-14334 GCA_040007735.1 Gammaproteobacteria bacterium
GTCGGGATGCAGCGGCCCGATGCCAAAAAAGCCGCGCGCGGCAGGCCAGCCGAGCATCGTAGCGAGTAACACGGAGACTCCCCCCAGAATCCAGCCCAGGGACGCATTGGGCCGCGCGACCGCGGAAAGCAGCGAGGCGCGAAACGTGCGGCTGACGAAAATGAGCGCGAAATTCGCGCCGACGAGCGCGACGAACGCGAGCGCTCGCACTTCATCCTGCGGAAACTCCGCCCGGTATGCGTAGACATACACTGAGCCGACCACGAGCAACGCCAGCGTCCCCTGCAAAGCGCTCCAGAGCGCGAGGGACGAAGACAGCAGGCTACTGCGGGGATCGCGAGGCGGCCGGTTCATGATGTCGCGCTCTTCGCGCTCCGCTTCCAGCACGATGGAGCACGCCGGATCGATGATCAGCTCCAGAAAGGCGATCAACATCGGCGTCAGCAGCAATGGCCAGCCCAGCAGCACGGGCATCAGCGCGAGGCCGGCGATCGGAATGTGGATCGCCACGATGTAGGCCGTGGCCTTGCGCAGGTTGTCATAGATGCGGCGCCCCAGCCGGATCGCCCGCACGATCGAGCCGAAGTCGTCATCGAGCAGCACCAGGGCCGAGGCCTCGCGAGCCACATCCGTGCCGCGCCCGCCCATCGCGATGCCGATGTGCGCGGCCTTCAAGGCCGGTGCGTCATTCACGCCATCGCCGGTCATGGCGACGATGTCCCCATTCGCTTTCAGCGCCTGCACGATGCGCAGCTTCTGATTCGGCGCAATCCTCGCAAAGATCGTCACGCTGCGGACGCGGCGCGCGAGCTCGGTGTCCTCCAGCGCCTCGATGTCCCGACCTGTCAGCGGCTCGCCGTCCGCGATACCCGCTTGTCGCGCGATCGCCCGCGCGGTTTCAGGATAGTCCCCGGTAATCATCACCACGCGGATTCCGGCGGAACGACATTCGCGCACGGCAGCTGGCACACTCTCGCGGAGCGGGTCTGCCAGCCCGATCAGGCCCGCGAAATCCAGGGTCAGTTCGGTTGCGGCGGAAGGAAGCGAGGCTCGCGGATGGGCGCCACGCGCCACGCCCAACACGCGCATTCCCTGACGAGCCAGCGAATCGACCGCGTCCATCAACGCTTTGCGTTCGACCACGCTCATGCGGCACAGACGTGCGATTGCCTCGGGCGCCCCCTTCGACACGACGAGATAAACGTCGGGCGATCCGGCATCCAGCACATGCGTCACCGCCAATAACTCGGGCCGCAGTGGAAACACATGCATGAGCCTGAGTTCTATCGGGGCGCTCAGGCCGGCAGAAGCGGCCCTCTCGTGAATGGCGCGCTCCATGGGGTCCAACGCCTGCGCGTCACTGGCCAGAACGGCCGTCTCGAGGAGATATTTCAGGCGAGTGGAGTGTTCGAGCTGCAGCAAGGACTGCTCTGCGCGCCAGTCTTCGCCGCCACTGCGCAGAAAAACCACAGACATCGAATTACGCGTGAGCGTTCCGGTCTTGTCCGTACACAAAACGGTTGCGGCGCCGAGCGTCTCGATGGCCGCCGCGCGCCGCGTGAGAACGCGCGACCGAGACAGGCGCCACGCTCCCATCACCATGAACACGGTCAGCACGAGAGGAAACTCTTCCGGCAGCATCGACATGCCGAGCGCGATGCCGCCCAGCAGGGCCTGAACCCAATCCCCACGCATCCAGCCGTAGAGCACGACCGCGAGCACGCTCAACACGCCCCCGATCAAAGCGAAGATCCATACGAGGCGACGTGTCTCCGCTTGCAGGCGCGGTTGCTCCTGCTCGATGCCTTCGACCGCGTGGCCGATCTTGCCGATCTCACTGCGCACGCCCGTCGCCGTGACAATCGCCAGGCCTGTGCCGCGAAGAATGAGTGTTCCCGAGAACAGGCTCGGCAGGTCGTCGCCGCCAGGCGCGGCGGCGAGTGTTGCACCTTCCGCCGGTCGCTTGCGCACCGGAACCGATTCGCCCGTGAGCAGCGATTCATCGGCGCGCACGTCTGTGCCTTCGCGAAGCAACGCATCCGCGGGCACGCGGTCGCCTTCGGTGAGCACCAGCAGGTCGCCGCGGACTACGTTCCGCCCGGGAATGCGTTGCCGCTCACCGTCGCGGATGACCAGCGCGCGCGGGCTCGTGAGATCCCGAAGCGCATCGAGCACCCGCTCGCTCCGACCGCGCTGGATCATCGCAATGGCGACCGACACGGTGGCGAACGCCGCCAGGACCAGCGCTTCGCCGAGATCCCCGATCACGGCGTAAAGAACCGCAGCGCCGAGGAGCAGCGCGAACATCGGCTCGCGCATGACATCCAGCGCGATCGCGAACGCGGAACGCCGGCCAGCCGTCGGCAGGTCGTTATACCCTTCGACCGCGAGACGCGACTGCGCTTCGCGCTGCGTGAGCCCTTCCGCGCGCGGCGAGAGAGTTGTCGCGGGCATCACGAGATCAGCGAGCGGATGCGAGCTGCTCCGCGGGGCCCGTCCATTCAGACCGCGACAGGAAGTCCGCGATGCCCACCAGATCGTCCCGCTCAAGGTGCGCCAGCAAGCGAATGTGCTGGCGCGGGAAGTTGGGGCGGCGGCCATCCACTGCGTCGTACATCTGCCTCAGCACATATTCGTAGTGCTGACCCGCGAGGCGCGGTATGGAGCCAGGATCATCGCCCTCGCCCTGCGGCCCATGGCAGCCCGCGCAACGCTTCGCGTAGATTTCAGCGCCGTGCTCGACGAGCTTGCCATCACCTACATTGCGGGGTCGATCGCGTGCCAGCCTGCTGACGTACTCCGCAACGTCCGCAATGGCCTGTGCATCGCCGAGCACGTTGCGGCCAGCATAGTGCTCCATGCGAATGTCCCAGCGGGTGTCGTGCCTGTAATCGACGATCTGGCGCACCAGCACGTTGAAGTGCTGGCCGGCGATTCGGGGCACATCGCCTTGCTCCGAGCCGTTGCCGGACGGGCCGTGGCAGGCCGCACACTGACGAAACAACTCGGCCCCGCGCTCGAGATTCGGCATCACGCGCAGCACGGCCATGAACTCCTGCTGCGTCGACCCGGCCGCTACCGCGCCAATCGGCAGCAATCCGCTGCAGGAAATGGCGGCGAGAAGGAGATGCCGTAATCGGGAAGTCAGTTGCATGAATTACTCATCCGTCACGAGAACGGGGCTGATGAACCCCGGCGGTTTGACTATGAGCAGGTCGCAACTCGTATGCTCCAGTACGTGAGCCGCGGTGCTCGCAGTGGAGCCCTGAAAACGCGGACGACCCGCCGAGCCGATCACCAGCACGGTGGGCTGCGCCGAAGCGACTAGCTCGAGGATGCCTTCGGGGATTCGTTTCTCGAGGTACCGTATCGGACGCTCGACGGCAGGGTGGTGGTGGCCGACCAGGCGATCTATCGAGGCTCGATCGCGCGCATGCGACTGCTCCTTCATCTGCGCGGTGACGGTGTCGCCCGCCAGATGCGGTGGCGATTGCAGAACGTGCAGCACTTCGAGCTCGCCCGCAAGTGCCCGGCTGAAGCAGGAGCCCGCCGTCATGATTTTCTCATCGAGCGCCACCGGGCGATCGGCACCGTGACACGGATCCACGCTCACCGCGATGCGCGGGCGAGATGGCCAGGGTGCAGCGCGAACCATAAGTAACGGCATGGGCATATGCCGGATCAGTGTCCAGTTGATACTTGCGGCCGAGGTATGCGTGTCCTTCACAACCAGATCGGCTTGGGACCGGATGGCGTGCTCGACGATCGACTGATCCAGCGGCAGACCCTTGTGACTCGTTGTCACGACGCTCAGCCCCTTCGCCCGCAACGGCGCGGCGAGTGCTTCCAGGTCACCCCTGTACCGCTCGCGCATCAGATCCCGGTATTGCGCCGCTGTCGTGCCACCCGCCCAACTCTCGGGAAGTTGCTGGTCCACATCGAAGATGAGCAGCTCGAGCGTGCTGGCGAAGCTTGCCGCCAGGCGCGCGGCCTTCTCGATGGCGGGATGCGCCCGCGCAGTCGGATCCACGACGACCAGGATCTTCTGGATCACGTCCTGCGCGACGTTGCGCTCCGCGTAACGTAAGGCGTCCGGATGAATTGCAGGAACGTCGTTCATAGACCTGTCACCTTGATGGCTCACGGACCACCGACACTGGAAAGATACGTTGCGATTGCGGTGAGATCGTCGCGGCTCACCCTCGAAACGAGCGTCGCATGTTTCTCCGGCATCGCCGGACGCCATTCGGTCGCCGATCGATCCAGCTGGCGAACCAGGTATTCGAAGTGCTGCGAGGCCATTCGCGGTGTGAGCTCGTCTTCGTTGCCCTCTCCCGCCGTGCCGTGACACCGCTCACAAGAACGCGCGAACAACAGGGAACCTCGCCCGATGACTTCCGTGGAGAACTTTCGCTGAGTTACCGCAGGGGTCAGTGTGGCCACGTACGCCGAGACATCGGCGATGTGTTGTGAGTAAGCGAGGTGGTGAACGTCGGTGAAATGCTCCATGCGGGGCTCGCGGCGAGTTCCGGCGCGAAAGTCGACGATCTGCTTCGCGATGACTGCGGCACTCTGGCCCCCAATTACAGGCACGGTGCCGTCCGATACTCCTTCGCCGGAGTTCCCGTGGCATGCGGCACACGTCTCGTACAGCTTTGCACCGTTTGCCTTATCGGGCGTACGTTTCAGTACCCAATCGAGCTCGCGCTCTTTCACAGGTACGCCCGCCGCAACATGCGCCACCAGCAGCCCCAACGATACAGCCGAGATCAGCAGCGCGATTTTTCCAGGCTTTCGAGATCTCATGGCCGCTCCAGATACTCGCGTGTGCAACGTTTGCATCATGCAGAGTGCATGGGGGGCCGCCGGAGTCGCATCAGTAAAGTGAGGGAGCTCTCTACGTAGAGTTCCGCAAGGCGCGTGTCGCCAGGACGAGCATGCTGCCACTCCTCGAACTGCCGGAGACGCCTCATGCACACCGTTCGACGGATCCTGGTCGCTGTGAAGGACCCTTCAGCCCGATCCCTTCCCGCCGTCGCCAAGAGCGCGCAGCTTGCACATGCACTGGGCGCGCAACTCGTGCTGTTTCATGGAATCGGCCAGCGGGTCGCGGCAGATGCCTTTCTTTACGCGGACGGCGGGCTCCGGAAATTCGAGCAGGACACGCGGGCGCGCCAGCTCAAGGATCTCGAGCGGATCGCTACGCCGCTGCGCAAGGAAGGACTGACCGTTCAGGTCTGCGCCGACTGGGATTTCCCCGCTCACGAATCCATCGTGCGCGAGGCAAGCCGCTCCAAATGTGACCTGATCGTCGCGGAATGCCACGCGGGGCGGCGCCTCGCACCCTGGCTGATGCATCTCACCGACTGGGAGCTGATCCGCACGAGCCCGGTGCCCGTGTTGCTGGTCAAGAACGCTAGCCCCTGGCGCCGTCCGGTGGTGCTCGCGGCACTCGACCCCTCGCATGCCTTTGCGAAGCCGGCGCGGCTCGACGCCGAGATTTTGCAGGCCGGCAAAGTCTTCACCACCGCCCTGCGCGGCTCGCTGCATGCGATGCATGCCTACGTGGCGGTGCCAACGGCCACACTGCCGGGTGTGGGGACCAGCGCCGAGCTCGTCGAGGAACTCGCGGCCGCGTCCCTATCGAACGCAACCAAAGCATTCGCGCACAGCCTGCGCTCGCTAAAGACGCTTCGCCGCGCGCGCCGCCATCTGGTCGAGGGTCTGCCACTGGATGCCATTCCGCAGGTCGCCCAAAAGCTCGGCAGCGCAATCGTCGTCATGGGCGCGATTTCGCGATCAGGGCTCAAGCGCGTGCTCATTGGGAACACGGCGGAACAGGTTATCAACTCCCTGGGCTGCGACATCCTGGTGGTCAAGCCCGCACGCTTCGTCACACACGTTGCACGCAGTTCTCGCGGAGTGCGCTACGTCTCGACTGCCCACTTACCCATGCCGTACTAAAAGCGCTCGTCAAATGTTAGATCTGTACGCCTATCTCCGGGCCCCGCGCCGTCAGCAAGCTTGGGCCGGGCCGGCGATACGAACTTCAAAGACAGGAACACCCTACTCATGAGCACTCACTATCACGCGCTGGTCTGGATCGATCATCGAGAAGCGAAGGTTTTTCACTTCAACGCGACCGACGTCGAGAGCAACGTAGTTCACAGCACCCATCCGGATCAGCACATCCACCACAAGGCCAATTCCGGCGACAGCGGCCACGCCGCCGTGGACAACAACTTCCTCAAGCATGTCTGCGAAGCCGTGGCACAGGCGGGCGCGATTCTGATCACTGGCCCGGCCAACGCCAAAACCGAGCTGGTTTCCTATATAAAGCGAACGCAGCCTGCCCTGGCCGAAAAGATCTCCGGTGTCGAAACCGTCGATCATCCAACGGACGGCACACTGGTCGCTCTGGGGCGCACGTTCTTCAATGCGGACGATCGCATGCACGCCCAGACACACCAATAACCCGGCGAGCGCATCGGTGCAGGCCTGGGCCGCAGGTCTGCACGCGCCAGCGCAAGATTCGTTCCCGTCACAGCGCTGAATCGACCTGAAATTCGGCGGTCTCGGCGCGCATGAAATGACACCATGCGGCGCCAGCAGCCGGCTGACAGAGCGATCTCACATGCAGCCGATCACGGGCCCGCCCCGCGCATCACCCGTCGGACCTCTTCTACCAGACGATCGGATTTTCCAGCGCTATGGCGCGGCACTGGCACTGGTGTTGCTCATCGGCGCTCTACGTCTGTCACTGAGTCCGCTCATGGGCCGGGACGCGCCGCTCATGCCCTTTGTCCTTGCCGTGTTCGCAGCGGCGTATGTCGGTGGCCTGGGTCCGGCGCTGTTTGCCTCGGCGCTGACGCCACTCATGATCACGCCGCTATTTACGTCGTGGCCCCATGGCACGCATTTTCTGGCATGGGGCAGTCACGTCGCGTTCTTTCTCGTCGTCAGTGGGCTCGTTGCCTGGATGATGCACAGACTGCAGGAGGTTGCGCGCGAACTCAGGGAGGATGTGACCGCGAGAACTCTTGCGGAGCAGGCACTAGTGGAGGCCGACCGAAGCAAGAACGAGTTTCTCGCGATGCTGGCGCAGATGGCGGGGCACGAAGCGCTCGCCGCTTACGATGGGCCGGGCGCTCTTGTGACACTCGAGACGTTCGCAGCCGATTTCGTGCTGCTCGACATCGGGCTACCGGGGATGGATGGCTACGCGGTCGCCCGCACGTTGCGAGAACGATGGCCCGCGATGCTGATCCACGCACTCACAGGCTACGGCCGCCACGAAGACCGCGCTCGCGCACTCGAGAGCGGCTTCAACGGCCACCTCACCAAGCCAGTGGACCCGGAGCACCTGCTCCAGATCATCGCATCACGCGTCCCAGCGTGATGCGCCCGATAGATAGTCGCTAGGCAGCGGCGCTCTCGTCGCTCGCAACCGGCTCCGGCTCCAGCGAGAGCGAGCTGGCCTGCTGCTGCGGCCTGCCCTTCAGCTTGATATTGAGTCGCAGCTCGTTCGCGGAATCCGCGTTGCGGATCGCTTCGTCGTACGAGATGGCGCCTTCGTTGTAGAGCTCGAACAGCGAATGGTCGAACGTGCGCATGCCGAGCTCCTGCGACTTCCCCATGATGGCCTTGATCTCGTGGAATTCGCCTTTGAGGAGCTTGTCCGCGATGATCGGCGTATTGAGCAGGATCTCGATGGCAGCCTTGCGGCCCTTGCCATCGGCGGTCTTGATCAGCCGTTGCGAGACGATGGCGCGCAGATTGCTGGAAAGGTCCATCAGCAGCTGCTTGCGGCGCTCGTCGGAAAAGAAGTTGATGATGCGGTCGAGCGTCTGGTTGGCGCTGTTCGAATGCAGGGTGCCGAGACACAGGTGCCCGGTCTCCGCAAACGTAATGGCGTGCTCCATGGTCTCGGTGTCGCGGATTTCGCCGATCAGGATGACGTCCGGCGCCTGGCGCAGAGTGTTCTTGAGCGCGTTGTGCCAGGAGTGAGTGTCGATGCCGACTTCACGATGCGTGATCAGCGACTGATGCGACTGATGCACGAACTCCACCGGGTCTTCCACCGTGACGATGTGGCCGGCGGAGGAGCGGTTGCGGTGGTCGATCATCGCCGCGAGCGAGGTGGATTTTCCCGAGCCGGTGGCGCCGACCACCAGCACCAGGCCGCGCTTCGTCATGACGATTTCCTGCAGCGTCTCCGGCAGGCCGAGCGATGCGAGATTCGGAATCTCATTGGCGATGGTGCGAATCACCATGCCCACGTGCTGCTGCTGAACGAACACGTTCACGCGAAAACGGGACACGCCGGGCACCGACATTGCGAAATTACACTCCAGCTCCTTGGCAAACTCTTCGCGCTGGCGCGTGTTCATCAGCGCTTGCGCTAATTCGCGGGTGACGTCGCCGCTGAGCTTCTGGGTGGTCAGGGGCTTCATCGTCCCCTGGGCTTTCATGCTGGGCGGAAAGTCCTTCGAGATGAACAGGTCGGAGCCGCCGGACTGGCTCATCACCGTGAGCAGCTTGATGATGTGAGTTCTCGCCTGTTCTTCCGTCAACACGCCCATCTCGCACCCGCAATCTGTGAAAAAGGGGTGCATCGTAGCGAACCGAATGGATCAGGGACGGAAGTGCTTCTCCATACCGGCAGCCGGTGTCAGGGCCAGCGCTGGGTCCGGCACTGACCGATTTTCAACATAATGCCCGGATCGTCGCGCGACTCTACTGACTACCGAATCCTTGTCCGCCAGATTGGTGACACCCGCACGAATCTGCCACTTGTCATTGAGGCTATACGAGCCGAACAGATCGATGAGATTGTAGGCCGGCACGCCGACGCCGGGATTCGTGGGGGTCGTGACTGAGGTGACGTCGGCCATCGCGTTCTGATAGCGCCAGCGCACGGAGACGGTGGCCCCACCCTTCGAGTAACCCAGGGTCGCAGCGAGCCCGGACGGGTCGCAGATCATCCTGACGCAGGACCCGCGCACGGCCGCGCCGCTCCCTTCAACAGCCTCGAAGCCATTTTTCTGCGTGTATTCCGCCGCCGAAGGACAGCGCGGCATCTTCTTCGGAATCCCCTCTTCCCCGTTCACCGATAAAGATCGGTCACAATTCCCCCGCTCGGCGCGGCCGGCGGCCAACCACATCTCCGGTGTCGCCAGTGGCACGCAGATCGTCTTGAACGGTCCCTCGACGGTGGAGTTGGGCGCGGACTACACGGCGCGTGGCTCGCTTCCCGACACGACACGACACGAGCCACTGTCTTCAGGCCAGACGGAAGGCGGGTGCATACCTTCGACGCTGCGGCCGGAACTCAGAATGGTGAGCTGCGTAGCTACGATGTGACCACCAAATTGTTCCCAACCGATCAAATCTTCCTGCAGGTCGGAACGGGAATTCCCCTGAGCCCGGGAACCGGTACCGGGGCCATTGCAATGGCCATTACTCCGGATGGGGGCACCGTGTTCGTCGCGGGCACCTCGGGAGTGTTCGTACAGCCCTCGCCGCCGTAAGCACTACGGCCTTGACCTCGCCCCAGCGGCAAGAGCAGCTGGCGCTAAAAGCCCGAGGCGCATTTTCGTTCCGCAGGATGCGCTTTCAGACAAGTGGAGACCTCCGGGGTGGCATTAGAATGGGATCTGCCACCCCGGTCCCCGGGCATGCTACAAGTTCGCAGAAGAGGTCACGCCGGAACGCTCCATGCGCGCGGGAAACAAGGTAGTCAAAACGGCCCGCAGCCGTGCGTCCCGCGCGGCCGTAGCGCGCTTGCCTCCTAAAAAGGACACCCCGGGCAAGGCCAACGGCTCGGGGCGCGCGCGGACAAAGCCATCACAAGCCACGCCAGCCACCAAAGCCACGCGTTGTTTCTATGAGGTAGTGCCCAGGGGCTCGGCGGCGGGCACGCTTGCGGACAAGAAGCTGCGCCTCACACGCCGCATCCTGTTTCTCGGTCGGCGCTGGCGAAATCTCATGGACGAAGCGCTACGGGATACGGGCGACAATCACGCGCGGTGGGTCACCCTTCTGTGGGTAGACATGATGGCTGGCCGCGCAAACCTGGGCGAGCTCGCAGAGCAGGTGGCGGTGGAATTGCCGACGCTCGTGCGGCTCCTCAATCGGCTGGAGCTCGAAGGGCAACTCGAGCGGCGTGCGCTCCGCGGGAGTAACCGCGAGAAAACCGTCGTGCTCACTGCCAAAGGCAAGAGCACGCTGACGCGCATGGACGAGATCATCAAACAAACCCAGGCCAGGTTCCTGGAGGGTGTGGATCCCCAGCAGCTCGAAGTGGCCATCGATGTGCTCGATGGTGTGCTCGCCAAGTACGCGCGCGTGGTCACCTGGCAGGGGCACCTGGAATAGCGTGTCCGCGCTCGCTCCCGGCGCCCACCTGGCCCGCGCGGAAGCCCTCGATGCCGCAGGCGACCACGATGGAGCCGTCAATGAGCTGGCGCTGGGCACGCAAAAGAAAGACCTTCCCTGCACCCGGCAGCTCGGCTTGCGTCTTCTGACAGGAGACCGTGCGCCGCTGCTGCCGGCTGAAGGCCTGCAATTTCTCGGTGACGCATGCGATGGCGGGCTTCCTGAGGCTGCGGCACGAGCCGCGGGCATTCTCGCGCTGGGCGTGAGTGTGGCGCCCAACTGGCCACTGGCGCTCGCGTGGCTCTATCGCGCGGCGGCCGCCGGCTGGGAACCTGCACGCCGGCAGTTGCTCGCGTTGTGCGAAGACCGCGCGCTCGCGGCATGCGCCGCCGCTTCGAGCAAAGTGGACTGGCGCGCGCTCGCTGCCACCGTGCAGCTCGATCACTGGCGCCGTGCTCCGCCGCCCGACATCAAGAGCGATGAGCCCAGGGTCAGTGCCTTCCCCGGAATGGTGACGCCTGCGATTTGCGAAGTGCTGATCGCTCTGGCGGTGGGCCGCCTCGAGCCGGCGCGCGTCTACGATCCGGTGAGCCGTGAGGATATCGTCGCCGCTCATCGCAACAACACCGTCGCCATCTTCGATGTGCGCACCGTAGAACTGGTGCATGCACTCCTGCAGGCGCGAATGTCGGCAGCCTGCGGAATTTCGGACCGAATGATGGAAGGCCCGACAGTGCTGCATTACTCGCCGGGCGAGCAGATCCAGAACCACTATGATTTCGTGGACCCCAAGTCCACGCAAGACTACGCCGGCGAGATTGCACGCAACGGCCAGCGCATCATCACTTTCCTCGTCTACCTGAACGAGGAATACGAAGGCGGCGAAACCGCCTTCCCCCATCTGGGGTTCTCACACCGCGGCCATCGCGGAGAAGGGCTCTACTTCGTGAATGCGCTTGCCGACCTCTCCCCCGATATGCGCATGCTGCACGCGGGCCGGCCCATCACTCGCGGCGAGAAATGGATCGTGACTCAATTCGTGCGTAGCCGCCCGACGCGCTGAACCTTTGAAACGGAGCGTGCGGTGGACCTCAGGGCCCACCGCACGTTCGCGCGCTAGCTCATCAGAACGACGTCTTGACGCCAACGTAGTAACGACGGCCCAGCGTGTCGTAGAAGCTGGGAGCCGTTATATCCGCATTGCTGTCAGCCCCTACGCCCGTGAGGGGAGCGCCCGGGTTGGCGCCGACTACCAGGGGGTCCTTGTCGAACAAGTTGTCGACCCCCACGCGCAGCGTCGTCTTGCCGATGGTGTAGCTGCCGAAGGCATTGAACACACTGTAAGACCCTGTGCCCTTCGTCGTGCTGGTGGGGCTCGTTACCTGCGCGTTGTTGTCGATGCTCGGCAGGAAGCGCCAGCCCATGCCAACGTTGAAAGCACTCCAGCGATACGCCACGTTCGTCAGCAGTCTGTAGTCGAACTGAGTGTCCTGCCCCGGAGACGGATTGGCCGTAACACCGATGGTGCCCGTCGTGTCCCTGAGCGGTGAGCCCGGAGACGGCTGGAACCGGAAGTAGTCGAGATAACTACCGGTTGCCTGCACGGCCAGGTTGCCTGGGCCCATGTCTCGATTCCACGCGATCGACAAGTCCACACCCTGAGTCTGCAGGGTGCCGAGGTTCGAGTAGAGCGCAAACACCTGCTCGCGATCGCCGGTGACGGGGTTGCGATCGATGAGCGCGCAGAACGGATTGTTGACGTCGTAGGTCGGGTTGCTGCTGCCGTTGGAGTTGAAGCAGGCGTTGTACACGTCGGTCGAGGAAATCGGCGCGATGGTGTCCGTCACCTTGATGCGATAGGCATCGACCGTGAATACCAGCTTCTGCCAACCGAAGGGCTCCGTGATCACCGCGCCCAGGGTATAGGTGCGGCCTTCCTCGGGCTTCACCTTCGGGTTGCCCTGGGTAACTTCGATTTCCAGCGGGAAGAACGGCGGATTCTGGCGAGTGAAGCCATCCGGCCCGTTCGGCGTGTTGTAGGTCTGCGTGTCGAAGGCCGACGTGCTGTTGCCGACAAGCGCACGGCACAGAGCCTGCACCTTCGCCCGGTCCGGATTTCCGACCACGTTACCCCAGGGAGACAGGGTAACCGCCGAGCAGGGATCGACCGACGGGAACGACACGACGGCCAGGCTCGGGCCAGTGAACAACTCCGCAGTGTTCGGTGCGCGCGTAGCGAACTGATAACCGCCACGGAACGTCACTGAGTCCAGCGCTTTCCACGTGAACATACCCTTGTAGGTATCCACGGTGCCCGCGGTATTGAAGTCCGACAGGCGGTAACCGAGCTCGAGATCCAGTTTGTTCACGATAGGCACGAGCAGCTCGGCGTAGATTTCCTTTACGTTCGTACTGCCCTTGGTGCTGTTCGAAGCAAACAGGCCGATCGGGTTATCGAGGAACTGCTCCACGGGGTAGCCGGGGTCGAAACGGAAATCGTTCTTGCGATATGCCACGCCCGCTGCGAAGCGCACTTCTCCCGCCGGAACAGCGAAGGCGGCGCCCTGCATGTTGGCTTCGACAATTTCCTGCGACAGCGTGGTGAGCTGGCGCGAGCGAGTCTCGATGCCGGTGAGACAGTCCTGGGACGGAGTGAACTCCTGGAACACCGGCAGGCCGGTGGTACAGGTGAGCGTGAAGCCGCGGCCCGTGCCGGTGAGCTTCGCGTTCTGGCCGAAGTTCGGCGCGGCCACCAGCGCGGAGTAGCGCTGGAGCGAGGGCAAACCGGTCTCCGACTCCGTGTTCGTGTCGCCCTTCGAGACGTAGGCTTCCCACGTCCAGTCCTTGATTCCCATCTTGCCTTGCAGGCCAGCCAGCAGCTGCCAGACATTCGTGGTGTTCTTCGCAGAGAGTGGCCCGTAGTAGTTAAGCACCTGGTACAGGCTCCACGGGTCATTCGGTCGGGCCCGTGAGTCCAGCAATGCATTGAGCGCTGCCGGCAGCGCGCGGCCGTCTCGCGGAACAGGCGCCTGCCACACAGTGACGGCGGGCGCTAGGTTGCCGCGGGTATCGACCTGGATGTTGCTGTAGTTGCCCTGGACGAAGGCACTGATGTTGTCCGTGATGTCGTAGCGGCCACGCAGGAAAA
Organism: Gammaproteobacteria bacterium; assembly: GCA_040007735.1. Taxonomy (GTDB): domain Bacteria; phylum Pseudomonadota; class Gammaproteobacteria; order Steroidobacterales; family Steroidobacteraceae; genus JADGHX01. Next base: position 13,526 of record JBDTUL010000095.1, read on the forward strand.
GCGAATGGCGCTGCAGCGGCGTCGAGATGTATTGCGTCGTGTACTTCTGGTCGAGGTTGCCGTTGGCGAGCCTGTTCACCATGGTGTACCGGCCCGCATCGAGCTCGCCGATCGGGCCGGTGTAGCCGTACCCCTTCTGCGTCACGAACACGTTGCCGGAATTGTCGAAGCGGAATTCCGAGCCCGGGCCGATTGCGCCCGGGGTCACGGTCGGGAAAATCGCATTGACCGCGGCCTGGGAGGGCGGGTTTGCGCCGCCGGCGAGCACCTGACTGCCGGCATAGCTCGCCGTCTGAATGAAATCCGGCCCCGGGTTGTTCGGGTCGCGCCAGCCATTCACGAAGAAGTCGCGATCACGCTGGAAAACGCCTTCGCGCTTGGTCCAGTCGAGGCCGACCATGACGTTGCCGCGGCCGCTGTCGGCGTTCATTCCCATCAGCGCGCTGACGTGGGTTTCCTCGCCGTCGCCCTGCTCGGTCATGCCCGTCTGGGCATCGATGTCGAGGCCCTGGAAATCTTTCTTCAGCTGGAAGTTGACGACGCCCGCGATAGCATCCGGACCATAGACCGCGGAAGCACCGCCGGTGATGACTTCCACGCCCTGGATCGCCGCGGTCGGAATGGTGTTGACGTCGACAACCAGCAGCGCATTCGCGGGCTGCCATCGGCGCCCGTCAACGAGCACGAGGTTGCGGTTTGCACCGAGGCCGCGAAGGTTCAGTGTCGCCGCGCCGGGCGTCTGGGCAGCGCCGGCCTGCGCACCGGAAACGAACTGGTTACCGCCGGGAACGAACTGCGGCAGCTGCTGC
>JBDTUL010000096.1:0-14306 GCA_040007735.1 Gammaproteobacteria bacterium
AGCGGCCGTATGAGCTCGTATGGCCGGAGGGCGGCGCCGCCTGGATTCAGGACTTCGAGCTGGAGCAACGCGAGCGCCAGCGCATCGACATTCCGCGCATCGAGAACGTCTTCAAGGATGCGCTCGCGGCCACGTGGCGTGGCGATGTCGAGAACGATGGGTTCAACCGGCTCGCGCTTGCCATCGGCCTGACGGCGCGCGAGATAGTAGTGCTGCGGGCGTACTGCCGCTATCTGCTACAGACCGGCGTGCCGTTCAGCCAGGCCTCCATGGAGCGCGCGCTCGCCGCGAATTCCGCCATCGCGAGGAGCCTCGTCCGGCTGTTCGAAGCCCAATTCGATCCGGATATCGGTCGCCGCAACGACAGCCGCACCGAAAAGCTCGTGGCCGGCATTCGGAACGCACTCGATGCTGTGACCAGCCTGGATGAAGACCGCATCATCCGCTCCTATCTGAATCTCGTGCAGGCCACGCTCCGCACGAATTTCTACCAGCTCGAAGCCGTGCCGGAGGGTGCCGCGCGTCCGAAGAGCTACGTGTCCTTCAAGCTCGATCCGCACAAGATTCCGGACCTGCCGCTGCCGCGGCCGAAGTTCGAGATTTTCGTCTACAGCCCGCGTGTCGAAGGCGTACACCTGCGCATGGGATACGTCGCGCGCGGCGGCCTGCGCTGGTCCGATCGGCGAGACGACTTCCGCACCGAAGTGCTGGGCCTGATGAAGGCGCAAAACGTCAAGAACACCGTCATCGTGCCCGTCGGCGCGAAGGGCGGGTTCGTGCCGAAGCGCCTGCCTATGGGGCCACGCGAAGCGGTGCAGGCGGAAGGCATCGCCTGCTATCAAACGTTTATCCGCGCGCTGCTCGACATCACGGATAACTTCGTTGGCGGGCGCATCGTTCCGCCGCAGCGAGTGGTGCGTCGGGATGGCGATGATGCCTATCTCGTGGTGGCGGCCGACAAAGGCACCGCCACGTTCTCCGACATCGCGAATACCATCTCGCTCGAATACGGGTTCTGGCTGGGGGATGCCTTTGCCTCGGGCGGCTCGGCCGGCTACGACCACAAGAAGATGGGCATCACCGCTCGCGGCGGCTGGGAATGCGTGAAGCGTCACTTCCGCGAGATCGGCGTGGACATCCAGTCGCAGGACTTCACCGCCACCGGTATCGGCGACATGGCGGGCGACGTGTTCGGCAATGGCATGATCCTGTCGCGTCACATGAAGCTGCTCGCGGCGTTCAACCATCAGCACATCTTTCTGGACCCGGCGCCGGATGCGGCCGCCAGCTTTGTCGAACGCGAGCGGCTGTTCAACCTGCCGCGCTCCACGTGGGAAGACTACGATGCCAAGAAGATTTCGCGTGGTGGCGGCATCTATGCGCGCTCGCTAAAGTCCATCACGGTGTCACCCGCTGCACAGGCAATGTTGGGCCTGGAAACGGCGGCTGCCGCGCCGAACGACATCGTGCGCGCCATCCTGCGCATGCAGGTAGACCTGCTGTGGAACGGCGGCATCGGCACCTATGTGAAGGCCAGCGACGAGTCGAATAATGAAGTCGGCGACCGCGCGAACGATTCGGTGCGCATCAACGGGCAGGAGTTACGCGCAAAGGTTGTCGGCGAAGGCGGCAATCTCGGGCTCTCGCAGCGCGGGCGCGTGGAATACGCGCTGGCTGGCGGCCGCCTGAATACGGATTTCATCGACAATTCGGCCGGCGTCAACACGTCCGACGTCGAAGTGAACATCAAGATTCTGCTGAATCCGCTGATGGAGGCGGGCAAGCTCACGCGCGGCGAGCGCAACAAGCTGCTCGCGCGCATGACCAACGAAGTGGCGGCGCTCGTTCTGCGTAACAACTATTTGCAGAGCCAGGCCATCAGCACGCTCGAAATTCAGTCGGCGGCGCGCCTCGCGGAATACCAGCACATCATTCGGTCGCTCGAGCGAACGGGTGAGTTGAATCGCGCGATCGAATTCCTGCCCACCGACGAGGAGCTCGCCGAGCGTCGCAAGCACGGGCTGGGGCTCACGCGGCCGGAACTCTCAGTGGTGCTCGCCTACAGCAAAATCTGGTTGAGCACGCACTTGCTCGCCTCCGATGTGCCGGAAGATCCCTATCTTTCCTCGGAGCTCGAGCGCTATTTCCCCGAGCCCGTGCGGGAACGCTTCCCCCGGGCTATTCCGCGCCATCGCCTGCGCCGCGAGATCATCGCCACGGCCACCACGAACAGCCTCGTCAACCGCATGGGGCCCACGTTCGTGGCGCGCACGCAGGAAGAGACGGGCGCCGAGCCGGCTGAGATCGCGCGCGCATACACAGCCGCTCGCGAAATCCTCGATATGCGCAAACTTTGGGCGCGCATCGAGGCGCATGACAACCGCATCACCGCGAAGCTCCAATACGGAATGATGTATCAGACGAGCCGGCTGCTCCGGCACGTCACCTTCTGGCTGCTCACCCATCGAAGGCGCGAGCTGCATGTGGACAAGGCGGTGGCGGAATTCCGCCGTGGCGTACGCGAGCTCGAAGCCGAGATCGGCCAGGTGCTCGTCGGCCTCGATCGCGAGCGATTCGAGAAGGTGCGCAAGGAAAACGTCGACGCCGGTGTGCCCGCCGAGCTCGCAGTCCGCGTTGCGAGTCTCGATGCGCACAACGCTTCGCTGGACATCGTCGAGCTCGCTACGAAGCACAAGGCGCGAGTCGTGGAAGTGGCCCGCCTCTACTTCGAAGTCGGCGCCCGAATCGGGCTCGACTGGTTGCGCGAACAAGTGGAGCGATTGCCGGTGGATGGCCCGTGGCAAGCGGTCGCGCGCACCGGCCTTCGCGACGCCGCGCTACGCATTCACCGGCGGTTGGCGGAGCAAGCGCTCGCTCGGGATGACCGCGGAACGGCACAGGTTCGCGTGAACACGTGGGTAGAGAGCATGGGTGAGGAGCTGAAGCATTGGCAGCGTACGTTGGCTGATATGCGTACCGCCGGGGCTGCTGACTTTGCGACGCTTACGGTTGGTGTTGAGACAGTACGAAAGTTGGCGGATTAGGACAAAGCGCCGGAGGCCTTCAATCGCCGGGCGGCTAAGAGTGGGTATCCGGGTGTGCTATAAATTGCGCCCCCGCGGAGGTGCAGCGTGCCCGGAAAACTCATTCTCGTTCGTCACGGCCAGAGCACCTGGAACGTGGAAAACCTGTTCACCGGCTGGCACGACGTGGACCTGTCGGACCAGGGCCGTCTCGAGGCGGCTGAAGCCGCCCGCCAGTTGCTGGCGGAAAAAATCAACATCGATCTCGCCTTCACCTCGGTCCTCAAGCGCGCCATCCGCACGCTGTGGATCATCATGGATGGCATGGATCGAATGTGGATGCCGGTGGAGCGCTCCTGGCGCCTGAACGAGCGCCACTACGGCGCACTCCAGGGCCTGAACAAGGCGCAGACCGTGGAAAAGCACGGCGAAGCCCAGGTGAAAATCTGGCGCCGGAGCTACGACATTCCGCCGCCGGCACTCACCCTCGACGACCCACGCCACCCGCGCTTCGACGCGCGCTACACGAACATCGACCCGAAGATCCTGCCGGCCACCGAATCATTGAAAGACACGCTGGCCCGCGTGCTCCCCTATTGGACCAGCCGAATCGCGCCAGAACTGCGCTCCGGTCGTAACGTGATGGTAGTAGCCCACGGCAACAGCCTGCGCGCCATGGTGAAAATGCTGGATAACGTGCCGGAGTCCGTGATCACGGAGCTGAACATCCCGACCGGCGTTCCGCTGCTCTACGAGCTCGACGCGGAACTGAAGCCCCTCTCCAACCGCTACCTCGGCGACCCCGCCGCAATCGCCGCAGCCGCCGACGCCGTGCGCCGTCAAACAGAAAAGAAGTAGCGCCTGACTATCGGCGCGCAGTGACTACTCGCTGCTCCACCCGTCGTAGCGCCCGCGGTTCGCCACCGCGAGCTCATTGAAGCGTTTGCTTCGCTCGCGCATCTCCATGGCATGCAGCCGCAGGCTCTTCGTGGCGTGCAAGCTGAAGGGAAATTCGGCAGAGCTGTCCGGCACCGCCTTGACGTCGACGCGGAAGCCTTCCTTCTCCAGCGCCTGATTGATCGCCGTAGTCGCCTGCTCGTCCGGTAGCGCAAAGAAGTAATCGACCGTGTGCGGCTGGAACGGGTCCTGCCCCTTGGCGCGCAGCTGGCTGATGAGCTTCGAATCCCAGTCCGCCTCGTGCGCCTGCCTGGCCTTGCGCAGGCTCTGGTAGAAACGCACCACCATCACGAGCCCGGCGCCGATCACGAGAAGGAGCAACCAAGTCACGACACTCTCTCCGGTCGTCTCAACTGAAGCTCGGCTTGCGCTTCGCGAGGAATGCGCCGATGCCTTCGAGCCCTTCCTCGGTGCCGCCCTGAGCGGCGATGGTTTCACTCTCCAGCACCATTTGCGATTCGAGCGCACCGAGCGAGTTCGCCACCAGCCGTTTCGTGCGACCGAACGCCTTGGTGGCACCGGCCGCGAGCGTCTCGCCGATCTTCAACGCCTCCGCAAGCAACTGTGCATCGGGCACCACGCGATTGACGAGCCCCCAGCTCAGGGCTTCGTCCGCAGAGAGCGCGCGATTCAGCAGGAACAATTCCATGGCGCGCTTGGCGCCCACCGCACGCGGCAGCAGGAAGGACGTGCTCGCATCCGGCGTAAGCCCGACCGCGGTGTACGCCAGGTTGAACTTCGAACTGGCCGCGCAAACCGCCAGATCTGACATCGCGACCAACCCGACTCCCGCGCCCGCCGCAGTGCCGTTCACAGCCGCAATAACCGGCGCATCCATACGCACGAAGTGCGAGATGGCCTCATGCAGATAAGTGGTGAGCTCGCGCAAGTAAGCGTCCGCCGACTGGCCCTTCGCGATCATGCCTTGCAGGTCGCCGCCGAAGCAGAAGTTCTTGCCCGCGCCCGTGATCACCACCGCGCGAACCGCAGGATTGCGCCCGCAGGTCATGGCGGCCGCGAGCAAATCCATTGCCATCTGCAGATTCAGCGTGTTCGCGGAATCCGGCCGATTGAGCGTGACGACGGTAACGGCGCCGCGCGCTTCAACTTCCACTGTCGAGGTTGCCATGGGGTGTCTTATTCGTCCGGCGCAATGGTCACGCGCAGGCCTTCGAGCGCCGGCGTGAAGTCGATCTGGCAGGACAGCCGCGAATGATCCGTGCAGTGAGACAGCTCACTCAGCAGCTCGCGCTCGTCCGACTGGGGGGCGGGAAGCTTGTCCGTCCAGGCCGGGTCGACATAGACGTGACACGTAGCGCAGGAGCACATGCCACCACAGATGGCCGCGACACCGTAGTCGAGCTCGCGCAGGTTCTCCATGACCTTCAAACCAGTCTTGGCGTCTACCTGGTGTTCGACTCCATCACGGTCCACCACTCGCATCAACGTCATTTAAGCGCTCCGGATAGTTATTTCGAGGGAAGGAGTCTGTCCGACTAATAGGCGTCGTAGCGAGGGCGACCCTCATGGGGCAGCTTGACGCGATCGTTTCGCGCGCATAGCGGGGACTATGTAAGCGAAAGGATCGCGGCAAGATGCCCCATGAGGGGCGGCCGCAGTAGACGGCTATTAGTCGGACAGACTCCTAGTCTGCCGATGTCGGCAGCGGGGCGCCAGCCTTACGAGGGGTTCCCGGGGCTCGCCCGGCCTGCCCGCCGCCCGACCGGCTCCCGCTCAACGCAGTCGCTTCAGCAGCCCCTGCTCCGCGGCCAGTTCGGCGGGCGTGGCATCCGGCTTGGCCAGCCGGCGCGAGCGATACCAAAAATAGCTCACCAGCATGCAGAGCCAGGTGGCCTGCTGGAGCATTTCCGGCGAGGCGACCTCCCCGAGACGCGCCGCCTCGAGCAGCGTGTCGGCGTGGGGCACAGCATGCGGGTAATACGCCAGAACACAAGCCAGGTCGAGTAGCGGATCGGCGACCGCCGCGTATTCCCAATCCAGCAGGAACAGCCGTTCTTTGCCCACCAGGTTGGAGTGGTGCAGGTCGTTGTGAACGAGTGTCCTGGCGCGCGGGCTGGTGTCGAGAGCCAGCAGTGCCACGGCCGCGCGCTCCATCAACTGAGTGAACCAGGCGCGCTCCTCCGGCACACCTTCGACCAGGCGCTCGCAGTGCCGCCTCAGCACCGCGCGCACGTCGAAGGGCGCAACCGTCGGGGGGACGATGCTGTGCAGGGCGTGAAGGGTGGCACCGAGTTGCCGCAGGCGCTCCTCCAACGCGAAGTCCTGCGAGGTCCAGAGGGGCCCGGACACGTGTTCCATAATCACGAAACGATAGGCCGCATCCACGTGAATGAGCGCGGGCGCGAGGCCCGCCGCCGCAGCGGCTGCATGCAACTGTGCTTCCCGTTCATGGTTGGCGCCCAGCACTTGCCCCGCGCTGTCATGGATGCGCACGACATAACGGCCCGCGCTGGTGTCCACCCGATAGCTCTGATTGACGGTGCCGCCGTAAAGTTTTGCCGCGCGTGCAGTGGTGTCTCCCGAAGCAAAGCCGGGCACATGCAGCAGCGCCTCGTGCGGGACTAGCCCGGTTGCGCGGATGCGCGCCAGGTCTTGAACCATGTGACGAACCCAACCGAGGAAACCACGAGGTATACGGCGAACAGAAGCGCCACGAACATGAGGCCCTGCGAGGCGAACAGGAAGACGGAGATGCAATCCATCGCGATCCAGTACAGCCAGTTTTCGAGCTTCAGTTGCGTCACGAGCCACGTCGCGAGCAGGCTGCCCCACGTAGTGAGCGAATCGAGGAACGGCCACGCGGCCTGGGTCTGGTCCGCCAGTAAACGCGATGACACCACGCTGACCAGGACGATGACCACCCAACCGATGAGATGCGATTTCAGCGGCCACGTGGTTACCGCGCGTGTGCCTTCCCCGTCATCACGCGACCAGCGCCAGAAGCCATAGACGGCCATCGCAACGTAGTACGCCTGCAGGCACGCCTGCATGGGAAGCTTCGCGCCCCAGGATAGATAGATCAGAATCGCGGAGCTGATGAAGCCCGCCACCCAGCACCAGCGACTGCGCTTCACCGCGAGCACCGAATACGCAAAGCCGAACACCACCGACACCGCTTCGAGCGGCGAGGTGGCACGCAGACCCGCGAGGATTTCTTCGATCACGCAGGCGGCGCGAGCGGGCCGAGCACCTTCATCACGAAAACCGCCTTCGCGTTGGTCTCGAAGGTGCGCCGGAGCTCGGGCACCAGCACGGTGAACACGTCATCGAACTCACCGAACACCTGAGTGCTCATGCTGTTGGTCACCACCTTGAAGCGCCCATGCGCGTTCAGCCGATCGATGAAATCCTGGATCGGCGGGATGAAGTCCGCGTTCAGCGGGTACAGGCTCATTTCGATTCCGATATCCATCGCAGGTAGCCTCGGGTGGGTTCAGCGGAAGGAGTAGTGAAACGTTACGCCGATCTGACGCGGGTCACCGCGCTGGATGTAGAGCTTGTTCGGGAAGTCCGGCGGCTCGTTGCCGAAGTTGAAGCCGCGCACCGCGTATACCTCGTTGAACAGGTTGCGGCCCCAGAGGAACGCGGACCAGCGCGCGGTCTCGTATCCGAACTGCATGTTCGTGAGCACGTAAGAGTTGGAGCGCGTGTCGTTCGGCGGCACGTCGAAGTAGAACGAATCGAGCGCCGTCACTTGCGCGCGCGCCGTCCAGCCACTGGGATGATGCCAGCCTGCGCCCAATGCGGCCTGGTAACTCGGCGCATGCGCCTGTTCGCGGTCTGGCAGCACGAGATCGCCCTGGTCGTAGTCGAGATAACGAGTGCGCAGCAGGCCGAGCGAAGCATTCACGTCCCACTGCGCATCGATCTGCCAGCGCAGGCTGGATTCAAGGCCCGTGTTGTAGCCCGCCGATGCGTTATCCGTGAAGAACACGAAACTGTTCGGGTCGGTGCGATCGAGCTGATCGCCGGTGCGCACCTGCACGTTGCGGCGTCGGGAATAGAAGACCGCAGTGTCGGCATACAGGCGGCCGCCGAACCAGTTCTGTTTCACGCCCATCTCGTAGCTCAGCAGGAATTCCGGCTGGAACTCGAGCCGGTCCGCGGGCACACGTCCGAGATTGAAACCGCCCGCCTTGTAACCGCGCGAAATCGAGCCGTACACGGTACTGGTGCTGGATTTGTCGAAGCTCAGTGACACCTGGCCACCGAGCATGCGGTCGCGCGCGCTCAGGTCAGACGTGCGTGGCTCGCCCTGCCACACGCCACCGTCACGATAATCCGATGCGCGCTGTTCACCCCGCACGCCAGCGGACCAGCGCAGACGCTGAGTGATCAGGCCATCGAGCTGCCCGAACACGGCTTCGTCCTGCGCGTGATAGCGGCTCGCCAGAAAATCATCGAGCGTGCCGTTGTTATCGGAATCGAACGGATCTTCGTACACCCCGGCGCTGGTGTCGCCGCCGTCTTCGGTCATGCGCAACCCATACGCGCCCACGAGCCACGACACCTCACCAGGGTTCTTCGGAGCCGCAGAGGCCAACCGCACTTCGAGTGTCTGCGTGCTTCGGTCCCGATCGGAGCGCGCGAAATAATCGTAGGTGTAAGGCGCCCAGAGCTGCGCATTGCCCCAGTCACCGTCATAGCTGTTCACACTATCGGACTTCGCATAAGCACCAATGACAGTGAGTGTTGCCGGCGCCCACGCGCTGGAAACCAGCCGCACGGAAGCAGCCGTGGCCCGTTGTGTATCGACGCCCGGGCGATCTGCTTGCGAGCGCCAGGTATTGTCGATAGACCAGCCGTCGTAACCGTTCTCGATGCCGCTGTGAATTACGGTGAAATCCACACGCGTATCCTCGGATGCATTCCAGCGCCACTTCAGGCGTGCGGTGAGCTCGTCTCGATCGTTGGTGTTCTTGCGGTTCAGGAACACGTCATCGCGAAAACCATCGCTGCGAAACTTCTGAACCGACAGCCGCCACGCCGAATTCAGGCTTTCCACCGGACCGGTGGCCACCACGCCGACGGACCCGGTGTTGTAGTCCGCGCCGCTCACATCGACGGCCAACCCGGGGGTCATCGAAGGCTCGGCGCCCCGCACTGAAATCAGGCCAGCCAGCGCGTTGGCGCCCAGCCGCGTGCCCTGCGGACCGCGAAGCACTTCAACCTGCGACACATCGAACAGCGTGGCCACCATGCCGATGCCGCTGAAGTCGATATCGTCGACGAGGAAACCCACGGAAGGGTTCGGCGCCCCTTCGTACTGCTCACGCTCGCCAATACCGCGGATCTGGAAATAGCGCGGCCGCGAGGTGCCGCCGGCCCAGTTCAGATTGGGCACCAGCGCAAGCACGTCTTCGAAATGCTGCTGGCCAGGGCGACCGAGGGTGGTGGCGTTCAAAACCGTGACACTTGCCGGGACCTGTTGCAGGTTCTGGTCGCGCAGCAGCGTTGCGCTGACCACCACTTCCTCGAGCGGGGCCTCCGTGCCGGACGCGCCAAGAGCACGCCCCGTGCCTGCGGCAAGCACCACGGTGCCGAGCGCAAGTACTTGAAAGAAACGCATGTCCAACTCCTCCCGGTCATGGAAAACCCGGAAGAAAGCCGTGCGAAGAGGGGATCATATGACCTGTCCGTTCGCCGGTACTAACCGGATCACGTTCGACGGGTTCACCGAAATTATCGGCATCTCAGGTCCTCGACTGGACCTCCCCGAGGTTTGCGCCCGCGTATGTTAGGCGTCGCGGCCGGCAATGCAAGTCGGCAGTGAGGGCGGCCCGGGTCGAATGGGCGTTCCGCGGCCTGCGAATGCGACTAGACTTGCCCCCTTTCCGGACGGCCATCTGGGCAGGATTCCCGACGATGACGCGCAAGATTCAGGTCCACCAGGTCGATGCTTTCACTCGCGGCCCCTTCACAGGCAATCCTGCGGGGGTCGTGCTGAATGCGGATCAACTCAGCGATGCGGAGATGCTCGCTATCGCACGCGAGCTCAACAATGCCGACACGGCGTTCGTGCTTGCGCGAGATGGCGACGATCACGACATGCGCGCCCGGTTCTTCACACCTCGCACGGAAGCAGGTTTCGTCGGCCATGCAACGGTGGCCGCGCACTACGTGCTCTCGCGCAGGCGGGATAGTGTCGAGCGCGTGCGCCAGAAATCGAAGGCGGGCATCGTGGAAATCGATGTGCGCGGGCATGGCGACGAGCGGCGCATCGCCATTCGGCAGAAGCGGCCGCCCATGGGGCGCGAGTTGAACGATCGCGAGCGCCTCGCCGTGCTCGATGCGCTGGCGCTTGCGACGGATGATCTCGATCTGCGCTGCCCCATTCGCATTGCCGGCGCGAGCAGTACCCGCCTGATGGTGGGCGTGCGCGGGCCGGATCAGCTGAAGGCACTCAAACCCGATTCATCGCGCCTCACCACGCTGTCTGCGCAGTTGGGTGCCGCCGGATATTTCATCTTCACGCTGGCTCCGCAGGACTCCTCGTTCTTCACCGAGTCGCGCATGTTCTGCCCGGCGCTCGGCATTCCGGAAGACCCCGTCAGCGGCAACGCGCATGGTTTGCTCGGCGCGTATCTCGCCGAGCAGAAACTGCTTCCCCATGAGAATGGCCGTGCATCGTTCAGCGGCTCGCAGGGTCACTATGTGCATCGCCAGGGGCGCGTGGATGTGGAGCTGGAATATCGCGACGGGGTGATCGACCACGTGTGGATCATCGGCCAGGCCGTGTCCATTTTCGAGACTGAGATTACCCTTTAGGGAATTTCTGATTTGCCTGGCCGTCTCTGAAAATGGGCCGGGGGAAAACAGCTTTTTGTTTTTTTCCCGGAGCAACCAGAGCGAAGACTCTCGGGCGCACGGAGCTGTTTCGGCACTCCTCAAAAGCACAGTGCAGCTCAAGGCTCCCAGGACACACATCCGTGCGCCTCGCTCGGCGAGGCGTTAAAGTGTCCGAATGGACCACTCGACCTTCCTCCCCACCCTGCCGCTCGCGGACGTCGCCGTCGGTCGCATGCGCTCCTGCAAGATCGGCGGGCGCGAGATCGTGTTGTGCCATTCGCGAGAGGGTGTGTTCGCGGTAGACAATGTGTGCACGCATGCCTTCGCACGCTTGAGCGAAGGCTTTTTCAAGGGAACGCGAATCACCTGCCCACTGCACGGGGCCTCCTTCGATGTGCGGGACGGTCGGGTGCTCGGCGGGCCCACTTCGGCCCCGCTGGCCGCACACGCCACTCGTGTCGTGAATGGAGTCATCGAAGTGGCAATGACGCCCGCGGACTCCGCATGAGCTTGCGCCAGCTCGCCGCGTTCGCACTCTCCAGCGCGCTGTTTGCCGTTGTACTGAGTGGCCCGCTGCGCGCGGATACGGCACCGGTGGCCGTGCCAGATACTTCATCTATCTACGAATACATCCGCTCGCATATCGACCCCGCCAGCGGGGCGCTTTCCGCCGACGCCATGACGTTGCCCGATGAGCCTGCCGCGCGGCGCTTCAGCCGCTTGCGGTGGGTGCCCGGCTCGCTCGAAGGGCTCGGCACGCGGCACATGCATTGGGATGGGTCGGAAAAAGCGTCGCGCGCCACGCGGCTCATCGAACTGATCGCGGCGGGAAACGTCGCGGCGGAGCCGGTGCTCTATGAGTTGCTGCGCACGGATGATGTCGTGACGTTCTATTCGGGCACGCTCGATCTGGCTTCCGCGATGGTCCGCGACGTAGAGCCGGAACTGCACGACATGGCGCGCCGGCTGGCCACCACGTCGCACGATCGCGGGCCGGTGAAGTTCGCCATAGCAATGCTGGGCTCCATCGCCGACGAGCGCGATCTCGCCATCGTGCAAACCCTGGCGTTGCACGACGAGTTCGGGTTGTACGCGGCGCAAGCCATCGCGGAGATGGCGCCGGATCGGCAAGCCGCGTTGTTCGACATGGCGCGGAAGGTCACGGGCTGGGGCCGCATCGAGGCGGTGGCCGAGATGGTCGCAACGTCCAATCCGGACTTGCGCCGGTGGTTGTTGACGGAAGGGTTTCGCAACACCGTCAATCCTCAGTATCTCGCCTACCAATGCTCAACCATTGCGAACCTTGCCGGGGCGCTCGCGGATTCACCGCCGGGCGCGAAAGCGGATCTGCCTCTGTTGACTGGCGCTGCGGATCTGATCCAGGCGCTCATCAAGCCGGGGCCGGCGCCAGGCTTCGACAACTATTCCGATGCTGCGGCGGCGTCTCAATCGTTCCTGCGGCTCGTGCAGAAGCGGCGCGACTCGGTGAGCTTCTTCCTCGCGGCGTCTGCGCTCCAGGACTACGCGGCGACGCGTGCCGATGCCAGTGCAGACGCCAACAGCACTGCAGTGAAATGGCAGCCAGAGGAGCAACGTGAGGTGGCATCGCTTGCCGCCAACGTGGTTGACGATTCGAGCTGGCGGCGGCGCGTGGTTGCCGCCGTTTCGGAAGACGACGCCAACCTCGACCAGGCCGCGGCGGCTGCGCAGAAACTCAAGGTGGATACGTTTGAGCTGCATTTGAAGCGGCTCGCCAGGAATCCGGCCAATCCGCGCCGCTGGGCGCTGGCGTTTGCGGGGGCGGATTCGACCAAGGCTGCGAGGCTGGTCGTCGTGGCGCAGAAAGCGTTCGGCGCGAAAGGAAAGACGCGCGCTGACGGGGCGCTGGAGGCTGTTTTACAGGGAGTGTCGGCTTACCCCGGAGCGGGGCTCAGTATTGTGGAGGCGTCTTTGGCGGATGAGGATGAGGGCGTGCGGCGCGCCGCCGTGGAAACGCTGGTTCGGTGGGGTGGGCCTTATCTGCGCGATGCAACGGTGCGTACGGCGTTGAACGAAGCGGCTCGGGGGGAAGAGGACGAAGCGTTGAAGGCAAGGATGGTGGCGTTGTTGAATTTAGGTTCGTTGCCTTGAAGGCTAGCGGTTGGCGCTGCCTCCCAGCCGCCCGGCCATTGACGGCTTCTTTGGTTTTGCGAAGCTGGGAATAAGAGCCCTCAACCGCCGGGCGGCTGGGAATCGTTTTTTTATTTTTTTCGGCGAGAGATTTTTCGAGGCTTACGGGGCACGCGCTTTTTCACGCGCGTCTTCTTGCGCGGCTTGGTCTTGCGCTTACGCGCTTTCGACTCCGAAGCAACTACATACTCAGCGATACCCGCAAGCGACCTCTGCACCCCGGTATCAGCCACCTCCACATGCTCGCCCGATTCCAGTTCGAGCTTTACGAGTTTCCCGCTGAAAAAATTCCCCAGGTAGAGATGCCGTCCATCGGCGGCGGCCTTGAGGGTGGCCCACCCCTGCCCTTCCAGCGGATAGCTCACAATAGTGCGCCCGTCAGGTGCCACGAGATCGACGCGATTGCCACGAGACACGTAAAGCCGCCCCTGCGGCCCGTAGTCCATCGAGAAGAACATCTCGCGCTCGCCCTCAGGCAAACACTGCAGATCCGGTAGTTGCCGCACGTTATCCAGGTCATAGCGCATGAGCCGCGGACCCGTCTCGGAACAGTAGATCAATGTGGACTCATCCGGCGACAGCGCCGACATGGTCACACCCATGAACCCACCGATGCCGCCGTGAACCTGCGTAGTCAGCTCTCGCAGCAACGTGCCGTCAGCACTGAAGTGCCACACGTGACCATCACCCAGGCGATCGGTGCCCGGCATCTTTTCCAGGTACGTGCCCATGCGAGCCTGGATCTCGGCCTTGATGTTGGCCCCGCTCACATGCTCGGCCAGATACAGCGAGCCGTCCGCCGCGAAGTTCACATTGGAGAAGGGCCGTCGGCCGAAGTCGCGACGTTCCACACGCCCATCGCGCGCAACGGTGAGCACCACGAATGCCTGCGAATCGAACACCCACAGCCGGCCAGCACGATCGAATTCGAGACCCCCGACGAGGTGGGTGGTCTCGGTGAGCCACAGCACGCCTTTTTTTCGAAGCTGGGCATCGTACTGGAGGATGCGGCCGCGGCCCGCGTGGTCATCCCCGGCCCCATCGAGCACTGTGGAGCCTACGAAAACGTCGCCGGAGGCGAAGGGTTGAAGCGTCGATCGCTCTTTAGTCACGGCGCAATCGTGCGCGCTGCAGCCTGCGAATTCCAGATGAGCCACGCAGCCGGAAGCGTCACGCAGGCGCCAGCAAGGAATGGCGCACTGGGGCCAAACGCCGCGTATAGCGCGCCGGAAGCAAACGGAACCAACGCCCGAGCCAGGCTCTGGCCGGATTGATAGGTGCCCATGACGGCACCGCGATCCCGCGCAGTGGCCTGCTTGGACGCCAGGGCTGAGGCGCTGGGGTTGA
>JBDTUL010000097.1:0-14306 GCA_040007735.1 Gammaproteobacteria bacterium
CAGTCAGAGCACAGCGTAGCGATGACCTCGGACATCGACGAGCGCGCACGCCGCCATCTGCTCCGTGCCGACCAGCAGGAAGATCTCTGCTTCGCGCTCTGGAACCCGAGTCGCGGGCGTACCCGCACGACGGCGCTCATCGAGAAGCTGATTCTTCCGACCGAGGGCGAGCGCCTCGTCCACGGCAACGTCAGCTTCACGCCGCACTACTTCGAGCGCGCTCTCACTGAAGCCGCAGCGTCCGGTGCCGGTCTCGCTTTGCTCCATAGCCATCCATTCGGCCGCGGCTGGCAGGGCATGAGCAAGCCAGACGTTCGTGCAGAGGAAACCAACGCCGGTGCAGTCCTCGGGGCGACGGACCTTCCGTTCGTCGGCCTCACGCTCGCAGGCGACAACGCATGGAGCGCCCGATTCTGGGAACGAACGGCGCCACGCACATACACGCGGAAGTGGTGCTCAACCGTGCGCTCCGTCGGCGACCGCCTGTCCGTCACCTATATGGACGAACTCGCCGCACCGCCTCGAGTCACCGACTCACAAATCCGTACCGTCTCGGCATGGGGCGAAAAAGCGCAAGCCGACCTTGTACGCCTTCACGTCGGAGTCGTCGGTGCCGGAAGCGTCGGTGGCTTCATCGCGGAGTCACTCGCTCGCACCGGGTTCGAAGACGTCACCCTTATCGACTTCGACCACATCGAGGTGCATAACCTCGATCGCCTGCTCTATGCGACGCACAGTGACGTAGGCGCCAGCAAAGTCGAACTGCTCGAACAGCATCTGCGACATCGCGCCACCGCCGAACCGTTCCGTGTGCATGCGTTCAACGCTGCCGTATATGAAGAGCCCGGTTTCCGCGCCGCCCTGGACTGCGACGTCCTGTTCGCGTGCGTAGACCGTCCTTGGGGGCGTCACGTCCTCAACTTCATCGCCAGCGCGCACCTGATCCCTGTCGTCGACGGTGGCATCTACGTCCGCCGCGATCGGTTCGGTGAACTCTCCGTCGCCGACTGGCGTGCCCACACGGCGACCTTCGGTCGGGCGTGTCTCCAATGCGATGGTCAATACGATTCGGGGCTGGTGCAGAGGAACAGTCGTTTCGCCTTGATGCTGCTGCAGTGCTGCAGCAAGGTGCTGACGAGTTGCGGCCGCAAAGTGGCAAGTCCCTGCATGATGGCGTTGGCTTCATGCACCTGTGCGCTGTCTTGAGTTTCGTCGCAGAGTTCGAGGATTGCACGCTCTGGCATCGACGAGACGACGCCGCTCGCGCTTGTGCTGTCCGTTGCGCGTTCGAGGCCGTGCGCCTTCAATGTGGCGTCGAGTGTGTCGGCGCCGAAAGGGGAGGGGCGGCCAGTCGAACGGGCCGTTGCCGCATGCCTGTACGCGCTCGCGCAGCGGCAGTTTGCTTGCCCAGGCGGGCAACTTCGCGGGACCGTACAGCGAATCGACCTCCGACGTGGAGGGGGAGCTGTTCGAGCGACTGCAAGGTACGCAGGAGCCCTTCCCAGGTTGGCTTGCCGCCCTTGCGGAGGTAGACCCCGCGCGCGGGCGACTGCAGCCAGCCGCTCGCCATGTACCGGGCGACCAGATTGCTGGGGTAGCCGTGCGCGCGCAGCCACCGGCTGGAGACCAGGGTGGTGTCCCCCAAGGTCTCCAGAAGCCGGTTTAGCTTTTCGTTTTTTGACTCACCCATGATGACTAAAATAGGCATTCCGTAAACCGTTGACAACCTGAGGACTCACTGAGCTCTCCAACTACATGCTCTACAATTTTGGGTCTCCCCAGGTTCTTTTCGAACGCAAGCGACTGAATGCTCAACTCAGTGAGGAACTGAAGATTCGGATCTGGTCGTTTCCGATGAGTTACCAGCCAACGAGTCGCTCGGGAATCGGGTGACGACCGGCGGCAGGCGCTCAGGTTTTATCCGGCGGCCGGCATCCGCCTGTCCTCGACTCGGTGTTGATGATGGTCATGGTTTCACTGGGCTCAAGGCCCCCTTCACCGCGCAACTGATAGCGGACATTGAAGAAGCGAAGAATGGAGTTGATGGCCGCCGTGACGGCTTGAGGGATCACATACCCGACGCCGCCGTTTACCTTCAGGACCACCGGCGCGCTCATGCAGGCCAGCATGCCGATGTCGGAACTCTTCGCCAGGCCCACCGCGGAAAAAAAGGTGAAATACGGCCCGGCTGCGAACCCGAATGCTCCCACGCCGGCGATGATCTTCATCGAGTGCCCGAGATTGATGCCGCTCACGCCCAGTGAGACACCCCGCCCGGTCTGCGCGAAGCTCGCCGCTTGCTTGAATCCCAGCGGGCCGGCGACGCCCCAGGTCTTGTTGACATAGCCAACCCGGAATCCGCCGTTGAAGGTGTAGTCGCCCGTAGCGGAGAGTGTGGTGTTCCTGACGCCCAGTGCTGTATTGATCTGGAACCGTTGCCTTACGGTGACGGCAATCGGCACCGGACCGATACCTCCGACGGGAATGCTGAAGTCCGTGTCGGGCGTGAGCACACCGTGAACGTTGGCTCGGAGGCCGACGTCGGTGCCCGCGTCGAATTTCCAGGTGAGCCCGGCCGCGCCCTTGAGCTCCACCGACGCCTCTTCCACTCCGCCTTTGGGCGTGATGCGCAGATGTACGTCCAGCGTGGGGGTTGCGAGGTGCACCAGAACCTCCGCTTTGACCTTCAAACCACCCGCATCGGTAGTGGCCCGCATACCGACACCGGACGCGCTGGCAAAGGGCACCGTCTTGAAATTGACCAGATTCGTGACATCGGGCGCCGGTGCAGTGTCGATTGCGGGGACGAACATCGCATGTCGGGCCGATGCCGGGCGCTGATCATTCCGAGCCACGGGGGTGACTTGCCCGGGAAGATTCGGGGCCGTATAGGCAAGCGCTTCGCCAAAATCGATCGGCATGCCGGTGATGTGGATGTCGGCTTTGCGGACGAGCTCGGCAATTTCCACCGGTCCAAGCACCAGCACCAACCCGTCACCTTCCTTGCGAATCCCGAGCACGCGTCCGACAACGCGATTGGTCAGGAAGATGATCTTGCCGGGTTGGAGCTCATCGGCATGCGCCGCGGCGGCGTCCACGGTCCACATGAAACCGTTGGGATCCTGCGCGCGGACCGATTCCGCGCCGCCACCGACGACGATTACATCGGGCTGGTATTCCACCGACGCGTCGGGAACCGGCGCGATGCCGTATCTCTGCTCGGCGGCGCTCATCTCGCTCTTCTTGATCTGGCGTGGCGAGACGATGTGCCGCGCAGCCGCCATTTGCCCACCCGGCACGCCGGCCGGCGACTGCGGCTTGCCACAACCTGCCAGAAGCGCAAGTGCGAGGATCAGCGTTACCGAGGAGGGGAATAGAGCCTTTAGCGGCATGATCTGCTCCGGATGTTCGGGAGACGGCCCGCAAGGGCTGCGCGGACCGTCGACAGAACTAGTAACAAGTTCGTGGCTGTGATCAGGACACGCCGTGAAAAAAAATCGCGAGCAACACGGTGGAGGCCGAGCGGTTTACCTGACGCTGCGGGACCGGACATTGGGTGGCTTGGGCGAGCCCGGCTCTCTGAGCGCCAGCGTCGGCTCCTCTGAAAAGATTTTCGCCAGAAAATAGATGAAGACGCGCAACTTGGCCGGCAGCCGCCGGCCCGCCGGCCGCACCGCGCTGATCGAAAGCGGTTCCGGTTCGTAGTGACAGCCTGACGAGCGAAGCCAACAGCCTCGAAGCGCGTCGATCAATTTCGGGGTGCCGTAGCGAACCTTGCAATGGGGCTCGACGTCGATGAGCCCTCTAATCCGCTCGGTGCTGCTATGCTCTAAAAAAAAGGCGCCCCGACCTGTTAGTGAGCACGCTCGATCCCAGTCCCGCCAAACTGCCGCTCGCGCGAGTCATTGGCCTTGGCGGAGTCGCCTTCTGCAGCTTCAACACCATGGTCGGGTCGGGCATCTTCGGGCTGCCGGCGTTGGCGGCCGCGTTGCTGGGGCCGGCGGCGATACTCGCCTACCTCGTGTGCGCCGTTCTCATAGGGCTGGTCGGGCTGTGTTTTGCTGAAGTCGGAAGCCGCGTCTCGAGTGCCGGCGGCCTGTACGCATACGCCCGTGTCTCGTTGGGTCCCGTGGCCGGTGGAGTCGCCGGCACGCTGCTGTGGACCGCGAATTCCATTGCGCCAAACGCTGCCATTGCCAACTTCCTGACCGATACGCTTTCTGTCGTGTGGCCCGCACTGAATGGAGCGGTGCCTCGAGTCCTGTTCATGGCAGCGATCTACACGCTGCTGGGCACCGTGAATATTCGTGGCACTCGAGCCGGCGCTCGCCTGACGGTCGCGATGGGTCTGATCAAACTCACACCGCTCATTCTCCTCGTCGTCGCGGGCGCGTTCGCCCTGAAAGGACCGAACCTCCACTGGGACGGAATGCCCTCCATCGGCTCGGTGGGCCAGGGGGCACTGCTGCTGTTCTTCGCTTTCATGGGAATCGAAGGCGGGCTCGGCACGAGCGGCGAGGTCCGCAACCCGGCGCGCACGATTCCGCAAGCCATTCTGTTGACGTTGACGCTGGTGGCGGCGCTCTACATCGGTTTGCAAGTCGTCGCGCAAGGTGTGCTCGGCTCGAACCTGGCAACGTCAACCGCGCCTCTAGTGGCGACAGCGACGGAAGTCTTTGGTCCCTGGGGAACACGGCTCTTTCTGGTGACGACAATCCTGTCCGCAGCGGGCTATCTCACGGCCGACTTGCTTTCTACTCCGCGCTCGGTCTTCGCGCTGGCCGATGAAGGGCAATTGCCGCGCCGTCTGGCAGCCGTGCATCCCCGCTTCGGAACGCCGGCGGCCGCCGTCGGAATCTATACGTTCTGCTGCTTCCTGGCGGCAGCGTCCGGGTCTTTTCGGCAGTTGGTGCTCGTTGCGTCTTCCGGAACGTTGATGCTGTATTTGATCTGTTGTCTGGGCCTGCTTCGGCTGCGAGCGCTCGACGTTCAGATGGCCGGAAAACCGTTCCGCGCGCCCGGCGGCGCCTTCGTGCCACTCGCAGCGTCCGCCATCATCGTGTGGATGCTGACGACACTAACTCCCCGGGAGATTTTCGCGGCGTTGTGTATCGTCGCGGTGTCGGGCATCGTCTACGCCATCCGGGAGCGGCGGCCCGCCTGTCTCCCGCTTCACCCAAGGAGTTCGTGATGGCAACTCGCCGTACTTTTCTCGCGCAGTCTGTCGGAGGCGCGGTCGCCTTCGCGTCGGCGTCCCGCGTGCTGTCGGCTGCGGAGAAGGCGCTCGAAACGCCAGCCAGCCCCGCGCTTTTGAAGCGCGCCGAGGCGCTGCTCGAGCAGGCACCGCTCATCGACACGCATAACGATCTGCCGTCGTCGATACTCGAAGTCAGTTCGGGTGACCTCACGAAACTGGATCTGGCGGTCCGCCAACCGAAGCTTTGTGCGGATATTCCGTCACTGCGTGCGGGGCGAGTGGGGGCACAGTACTGGTCGATATTCGTCGAGTCTGCCACCCAGAATACGCACGTGTCTCTCCACGAAGCGCTGCGCGAATTCGACGTCGCGCAACGATTGATCCGCAGTCAGAGCGCCTTCGAGCAGGCGCGCACCGCCGACGACATCGATCGCATCCGCCGCGCCGGAAAGATTGCGTGCCTCATGGGCGTCGAAGGCGGCCACATGGTCGAGAACTCGCCCGCCGCGCTCAGAGTGTTCTACGAGTTGGGCGCGCGTTACCTGACGCTGACCCATTGGGACAACGTTGACTGGGCGGATGCGGCCACCGACCGCCCTGAACACTATGGGTTGACGGACCTGGGAAGGCAGCTGGTTCGCGAGATGAATCGGCTCGGCATGTTCGCCGACCTGTCGCACGTGAGTGCGGACACCATGCGAGACACGCTGAAAATAACTCGTGCGCCCGTTATCTTCTCGCACTCGAGTTCGTATGCGATCAATCCGCATCCCCGGAATGTGCCGGACGATGTCCTGAAGCTTCTTCGGGAGAACGGCGGCGTCATCCACGTGAATTTCATTCGCCCCTTTGTTTCCCCTGGCGGGCAAGCATGGGACGACCGGCGGGCAGCGGAACTGCGCAGACTTCGCGGGCAACTGCCGGACGAAGCCGCCATCAAGAGCGCGATAGAGGCGTGGGAGAAAACAGTGGGCCCGGCGCGTGCAGGCATCAGCGACGTAGCCGATCACATCGACCACATTCGTAAAGTGGCGGGCATCGATCACATTGGCATCGGGGCGGATTACTACGAGGCCGATACGAGCGATATGGTAACGGGGCTCGAAGATGTCACACGGTATCCCTATCTGTTTGCCGAGCTGCTTCGCCGCGGCTACTCCGACGAGGACGTGCTCAAGATCGCAGGCCGTAACCATCTGCGGGCGCTGCGCGCCATGGAAAAGGTTGCCGCGGAGCTTCAGCGGACGGAGTCGCCTTTGATCACCGAGGGCGTGAAGGCTACGTGAGACGAGGCCGCTCGGCAGCCGGTCCGCCTCAGGACCGGTGTGCCGAATCGACTTCCCAATAGGCGGGGTCGCCGAACGACTTCTGCAGCCACGCAGTGAGCGCGCGAATCTTTCCGGACGAACGCAGGCTTTCCGGGTAGGCCACGTAGATTGTCGCGCCTTCCGCTTCGGCGCCAACGTCGATCACTTTCAGCGTGCGCTTCTTGAGCGCGTGCTCCAGGAAGTAAGTCGGTAGCAGGGCGATGGCCAGCCCTGCCAGCGCCGCATCTCGCATCAACAGCCCGTTGTTCACGCGCAAGGCCGTGCCCGGGCGCACGGTCGTGAACTTTCCACCCACGCGAAAGCGCCAGTCGGCCGTGCCACGATTGCTGTAGATGATTCCTCGGTGCTGTTCCAGATCCTGCAGCGACGCGGGTTTGCCACAACGTTTGAGATAGTCCGGAGAGGCCACGAGCAGGCGTTTGCTGGCAGCCAGACGCTTGACGATGACGCGCTTGTCATCGACCGGCCCATGCCGGATCACAGCGTCGTAACCTTCAGCCAGCACGTCGACGAACCGGTCATCGAGTTCCAGCGTCAGATCGATTGCCGGGTGCTTTGCCAGGAAGCCGAACAAGGCCTCGCCGAGATGCAGGCTGCCGAAGCTTACGGGAGCGGAGATGCGCAGCGGTCCCACGAGCGTTCCGCGGCGTTGGGCCAGCTCCGACGCCGCGCCGTCGACTTCCCGAAGGATTCGCTTCGCACGCTCGTAGAACACGCCGCCTTCTTCGCTCACCGCCAGCGTGCGCGTGGTGCGGTTCAGGAGCTTGGTTCCCAGCGCACGTTCGAGCTCGGTGAGGCGATCGCTCACCACGGACTTCGACACCGCCAGCCTGCGGGCCGCGGCGGTGAGGGAGCCGGTTTCGACGATGGAGGCGAATGCCTCGATGGATTCGAGTTTGAGCATTGTTCGGTTTTTCCGAAAAGCCGCTCACCGAATTATGGCTACCGAGCGTTCGCCGCGTAGGATTATATTGACGCTGAACCAAATCACGCCTGCGCGCCACAGAGGCGCCACGCATTCCGGGAGATCACATGTTTCGATATTTTTCCGCCGCACTGGCGGTGGCCGTTCTGTCGACCGCAGCCACGGCCGCCGTCGTGCCGTACCCCGACACCTTCGTATCGAAGATGGTACAGACCAACGGCACCAGCCTGAATGTTCGCGTCGGCGGAAAGGGGCCGGCCGTGGTGCTGTTGCACGGTTTTGCTGACACTGGCGACATGTGGGAGCCGATCGCGGCCGTGCTCGTGAAAGACCACACCGTCATCGTGCCTGACCTGCGGGGCATGGGGCTCTCAGCCCATCCCGAAACGGGCTACACGAAGAAGAACCAGGCCGTCGACATCGCGGGCGTCATGGACGCACTCAAGGTGGAGAAGGCCGATCTCGTCACTCACGACATCGGCAACATGGTGGGCTACGCGCTGGCCGCGCAGTACCCGACGCGCATCACGCGTTGGGTCGTCATCGACGCGCCAATCCCCGGCATCGGTAACTGGAACACCATCCTCCTCAGCCCGCTGCTGTGGCATTTCAATTTCCGTGGACCCGACATGGAGCGGCTGGTCCAGGGTCGCGAGCGAATCTATCTCGACCGCTTCTGGAACGAGCTCTCGGCTGACCCGAAGAAGATCGACGAGGCGACGCGCCAGCACTATGCGGCGCTCTATGCGCGCCCGCAGGCAATGCACGACGCGTTCGAGCAGTTCGCCGCATTCCATCAGGATGCCCTCGACAATCCGGCGTTACTGGCGAAGGGTGGCAAGCTCCCGATGCCGGTGCTGGCGCTGGGCGCCGAGAAATCCTTCGGCAACGGCATGGCGGATGAGCTGCGCTTCGTCGCCACGAACGTCACCGGCGGCATCGTCCCCGCCTCGGGCCACTGGATCATGGAAGAAAATCCCCAGGCGACCGTCAAGCTCGTCACGGAGTTCCTGTCCGAATGAAAGCGCCCGTTGCTTTGATACCGTTTGCGCTGGCGTGCGCGGTTGCCTACGCGGCAGCCGTCTCCTCGCCACAGATCCGGATGACGCCGGAAGAGGCTGACGCCGTCCATGCGCACGACGCGGGTGCTGGCACTTCGGGTGTGGCCGGCATTCGCACTACGGTAGTTGCGGGGGACCCGACGGCCGCAGGTCCCTACACCATTCGGCTGAGCATCCCGGCGAACACGCGCATTCAGGCACATACCCACCGCGACGATCGAACGGCGGTGGTGGCTGGCGGTGTCTGGTACTTCGGATACGGGTCGGTGGCGGACGCGGCGGTGGAGAAAGCCCTGCCGCCGGGCAGCTTCTATACGGAGCCTGCGGGCGTTGCGCATTTTGCGCAAACGAAGGCGGAGAGAGTGACTCTCTACATCACTGGAACCGGCCCGACCGATACGCTTTATATCAAGGCGGCGGATACGCCCGCCGGGCGGTAAGTCATTACAATGCCCGAACGCAAGGCTGGGAGGGTTCGGGCATGGCTTCGAAGACCAGAGACGGCGGTTGCATGTGCGGGAGTGTTCGCCTCACGCTGACGGGCGAACCTATCTCAGTTGGCCTCTGTCACTGCCGGGACTGCCAGAAGCAAACAGGCTCGGCCTTCTCGATGGTGGCACTGGTGCCGACTGCGGCGGTCACCATTCAAGGCACCATGGCCGTAGTGAAGACCATCGCCGCGAGCGGCAAGATCACGCAGCGAAGTTTTTGCCCGCAGTGTGGCTCACCCATCGTGTCGGACACGGAAGGCACGCGCGCTCACGGCATCACCATTCTCAAGGCCGGGCTCTTCGACGACACGAGCTGGCTGAAGCCGTCGGTGCAGATTTTCTGCGACAACGCCCAGGCCTGGATGCCGGCTCTGGACTTGATTCCGGGCTTTCCCCGGATGCCGCCGGCCTGAGGGGCGGCGGCGGAACCGCGTCTGCGTGCGCAGGCCGCGCGAGCCGGCGCAGCGCGCCCGACCCGTGTGGCTCGCAACGAACTCAGCCGAACAACTTTCCTACCGAAGACAACAGTCCGCCCAGGTCGTTGCCGGCAGGCGCCTGCCCGTTGGGGCTGATCTTATCCACCACCTGCGGCAGCAGACCTGCAAGCGCGGTTGCTGCGTCGGGCATGGCAATGCCCGCATGCTTCGCCATCTCACCCAGCGTGCCAGTGCCGAGCACCTGCTGAACCTGCGCGCCGGAGATGGGCAGGTTCTGCCCGGTGCCGATCCACGACTGCACGATGTTCCCGAGACCGTTCTGCTGAAACGCCGCCATGAGATTGCTCAACGCGCCCGGCTTGCTGAGCATGGAGATCAACTGTTGAAGCAGCACGGCCTGCACGCCGCCCTGGCTTCCGCCCGTCATGCCGCCGATTGCGCCCGTGACCTGATCCAGTAGTCCCATGATCCGACCCTCCCTCGACAACTGTGTGTAATGAGCGCCCGATGATAGGCCCGATGCGGTGACGGCGGTAGGCACACAGTGCGTGCGACTTCCGTGTCTCGAAAACAACTCACGTATAGTGAGTGACCACCGCAACGGACGCGCTCGTGACATGCAAACCTCGTTGTTCGATGAAGACCTGACCCAAGTGGGCGCCGCCCCGCGCGACGCTGCTCAGGTGGCGCTGGCGGAGCGTTTGCCGCGCTCGCTGCGGCTGGGCACGTCGTCGTGGAATTTTCCCGGCTGGGCGGGGCTCGTTTGGGATCAGGATTACCCGGAAGCTACCGTCTCGCGGTACGGGCTCTCGGCCTACGCACAACATCCCCTGTTTCGCGCGGTGAGCCTGGATCGAAACTTCTATCGTCCGCTGTCTGCCGAACAATACGCGGCCTATGCGAGCCAGGTGCCGGAGGACTTCCGCTTCCTCGTCAAGGCGCCGCGTTTTGTGTCGGATGCGGTGCTGCGCGTGGAAGGCGGGCGCGTCGGACAAGCGAATCCTGATTTCCTTAGCCCGACGCGCAGCACGCGGGATTTCGTGCAGCCTGCGCTCGAGGGGCTCGGCAATCGGCTCGGTGCGCTGGTGTTTCAGCTGAGCCCACTCGTGGCGCCGGTTGCGCAGCAGAGTGATGAACTGTTTCAACGTTTGCGGCGCATGCTTGCCGCTCTTCCCGATCTGAGATCGATTGCGCCGGACGCAGTGGTTGCAGTGGAAGTTCGCAACCCGGAGCTTCTGACCATTGCACTGTCGGATGTGCTGCGTGAGTACGGCGCCACGCTGTGTCTGGGCTTGCACGCGAAGATGCCGCCGATCGCGGAACAGTTGCCTTTGCTGCGTGCCCTGTGGCCGGGTCCGCTGGTGTGCCGTTGGAATCTGAATCGCCGTCATGGCGCGTATGGCTACGAGGCTGCCGGCGACAGGTACTCGCCCTACAATCAATTGGTGGACCCGGATCTCGAAACGCGCGTAACGCTCGCCAGGGTGATCGCCGGCACAACCGGGGCAGGGCAGAACGCGTTCGTCACCATCAGCAACAAGGCCGAAGGCTCGGCGCCGCTCTCCGTGGCGGCACTGGCGCGCGAGGTCGATGGCCTGCACAATCCTTCGCATGGCAACCAATGACGAAACTTTCATGCGCCGTGCGCTCGAGCTCACGGACATGGCGAAAATCATGGGTGAAGTGCCCGTGGGCGCAGTGCTGGTGCACGACGGCCAGGTGATTGCGATGGGATACAACCAGCCCATCCAGTCGAAGGACCCGACCGCGCATGCCGAAATCGTGGCGATGCGCGAGGCGGGGCAACTGCTCGATAACTATCGGCTCGAAGGCACCACGTTGTATGTCACGCTGGAACCGTGCCCGATGTGCGCCATGGCCATCGTGCATGCGCGCGTGCGGCGCGTGGTGTTCGGTGCGTGGGATGCGAAGGGTGGCGGGGCGGGCAGCATCGTGGACATCTTTTCGCTGCCGCAGCTGAATCACCGCGTGGATGTTTTTGGAGGCGTGCTCATGGAAGAGAGCGCCGCGAAGTTGACGGAGTTCTTCAAGAAACGGCGCGAGTAGTTTTGCAGGCCGCGCCGCGTGGCGCGCGGTTGCAATCGCGCTTCCTCAAGCGGTCTGGCGCTTCGCGTCGCCGGTCAGGCGCCGGGCTTGTCGGGTTCCACTCGTGTTTCCGCGGCGATCGCTTCCGTCGGCTGCCATTCGAGCAGCGTGAGAAACCGTTGAACGCGTTCGACGAACTGCACCGGCTCCCAGCCTCGCGCGTAGCCGCGCTTGGCCGTCGCGTACCAGCGCTCTTGAGCGAGCAGCGGCAGGTGCTCGCGAACATCCGACCATTTATCGGGATCTTTACCGCGCGCCTGGGCGAGCACGCGCGCGTCCTCCAGATGGCCGAAGCCCACGTTGTATGAGGCGACCGCGAACCAGGTGCGGTCCGGCTCGGGAATGCGCGAAGGAATCTTTTCGCGCACTTCGGCGAAATAGCGCGCGCCCGCGGAAATGCTCTGGTGAGGGTCCGTGCGATCGGTAACGCCCATTTCCTGCGCGGTGTCCGCCGTGAGCATCATCACGCCGAGTGCGCCATCGCCCGACTCGGCCTTCGGATTCCACTTCGATTCCTGGTAGCCGATGGCCGCGAGCAGCCGCCAGTCGATGCCTGTTTTGGCGGAGGCTTCCTCGAACCACGTGCGATAAGGCCCCAGCCGCGAAGTGAGATGCGCCTGGAACTCGCGCGACTCCAGATATTCGAACTTGCGCGAATCGCCCGAAGCCTGCGACGAAAACTGCGCGAGTTGCCCGGAGCGCACCAGCGACTTGAAGAACCAGTTCACGGCCTTGACCAGGTCCGGCGCATTCTTGCGCAACATCCACTGCGCCGGGCGTTTGCTGGGCAGGCTGAATCCCACGAGCACGTTCGGGTAAAGGTGGCGCGCGAAGGAATATTCCCGCGCGTCCACGATGGCGTAGTTCGCCTGCCCCGAATCCACATCTTCCAGCGGGTCGGCCGAACTGGGTGCAGTGACTACCCAGTCGAGGTTCGGCGCCACCGTGCTCTTCAGCTTCTGGAGAATGCGTTCCTGGGGGCTGTCCGCGCGCACGGCCAGCTTGGCGGACTCGATCTGCAGCGTGCCTCGCGGCCGCGTCTCGCCGCGCTTGTAGACCACGAGTTGCTCGATCTGCTCGTATGGATTCGCGGGGTCGCCGACGAACTCCCAGCCCGGGTCCGATGTGAGCTGGGCGGCCGCGATATCCGCCCGGTTCGAGGCCAGTTCCACTTGCATGGCCGCGGTGTTGGCGACCGGAGTTATCACCAGCGTGACGCCCAGGTCTTTCGCGAACGTGCGGGCCAGCGCGAACTCGAGCCCTTCGGCGCCGTGCGTGCCGAGGTAGTAAGACGTTGGGCTATTAATGGTGACGACCCGCAGCTCCCCGCGAGCCCGAATCTCGTCCAGAACGCGTGGCTTGGGGTCGCGCGCGCACCCCGCCAGCAGCAAAAACAGCATCGTCACGGCAATGGCCACCGCCGTCATCGCCGCCGGAACGGCGATGGCGATGGCAGCGGGGCTGCGCTCGTCTCGTCGCATCAAGGGCCTCACTCGGCAATTCGGTTCGGCTAGAATACCAGCCCCCGAAAAGGGGACCCCCGGAGAGGTACCGAAGTGGTCATAACGGCGCCGACTCGAAATCGGATGGTCGGGTAATTCCGGCACGTGGGTTCGAATCCCACCCTCTCCGCCAAGTTTCTTGAATAAAATCAAGTACTTGACATATGACTGCCATCGCCGCTCCCATGGCATCTCGCTCCCGTTTGTGCCATCTACGTCCATCCACATCCGCACAGAGCCACTCGATTGTGGGGGTACGTTGGGGGTACGCGAGGCTCATGCGAGCCCGTACCCCCAACCGACTCGTTCGAGGCGTACCCCCGCAGATCTGTCTAACTTATTTGCCCTTTGGTGCTAGGCGGCTTGCGATCGCAGGTGTTTCTGTCGGTCGGATCGGATGCAGCGACCACCCACTTTGGAAGGCACTATTGCCCGTGCTCCAGAGTGGGACGAACAACTTTTGCGGCTGATACCAAGAGTTCGTGTATTTCGACGTTGTGTGGTGAGTATTTGTCCGGCCCAGCGGTCGTGTTTCGGTTGGTCCCGTCGCTAACCACACGCACGGAAGAAGATGCTCGTCATTGTCCTCGCGTGCGAGCTGAATGAAGCAATCTCTCTACTCCACGACTACCTCAGCCCCCAAAGACGCTCCCCCGGGGCATTGAATTCCTCTACAGCCACATCGCCTCAACCTCACCACGTCCCGCGTCCGC
This sequence comes from Gammaproteobacteria bacterium, assembly GCA_040007735.1. Lineage (GTDB taxonomy): Bacteria > Pseudomonadota > Gammaproteobacteria > Steroidobacterales > Steroidobacteraceae > JADGHX01. The sequence continues at coordinate 13,761 of JBDTUL010000097.1, forward strand.
TGCGTCTTGCGTCATCGTCGCCAGCCTGAGCCTCTTCGAACCTGAATGCCAAACTCCACGCCGGATGCAACTCGCCAACGTCGTCTGTCGTTACGCGATCTCGCCACTGCACCGAACCCCATCCAACTCGAAACGTGAACCGCCGCAAAGTAAATACATATGAGTTGCTGTGAAGCTCGCTACACTAATTAAAGACGTGAAGGAAGCATGTCACTCGCTGACCGCACCAGACACGGAAGTCGAACGTAGTCCTAACTAAGCCGGCGCCAGACCGAGGGCAGAGAGGAACTCATGGCCGCAGACGTCACGGAACTCGTCAGGGAAGGCATAGAGAGATTGCGTCTCAAGCTCCTCGACCTCACCAATCGCAACCGCCTTCTCAACTTCAAGTTCACCGAATCCTCCAGAAAGTTCGTCCGTGTCGTCGACGAACTCCCCGACGTTCTCTATAGACGTCTGACTGACGAATCCGAACCCAAGAAGCTATTCTTCGCGCCCCTTCCGAAACCGCCGGAAGAAGAGGAGCTGGGCACGCTCCGCAAGCGC
>JBDTUL010000098.1:0-14131 GCA_040007735.1 Gammaproteobacteria bacterium
CCTCGGTGCAGAACTCCACGCGCGGCAAGCGCGAGAAGATCGGCCGCATGGTCGAAATGTTCGCCAAGGAAGCCAACCCGATCGAAGAAGCCCGCGCCGGCGACATCATCGCGCTGGTCTCGATGGCCGATACCGACACCGGCGACACGCTGTGCGACACCGCCAACCCGGTGGTGCTGGAGCGCATGCGCTTCCCGGACCCGGTGATCAGCGTTTCGGTGAAATCGAAGACCAAGGCCGAATCGGAGAAGTTCGGCACGGCGCTCGGCAAGATGGTTCGTGCCGATCCTTCCCTGCATCTGGAAACGGATCGTGAGACGGGCCAGACCATCCTGCGCGGCATGGGCGAGCTGCACCTGGAAGTCACGCTCGACCGCATGCGCACGGAATTCGGCGTGGAAGGCACGATGGGCGAGCCGCAGGTCGCGTATCGCGAGACCATCACCCGCAAGGTCGAAGAGCAGTACGTCCACAAGAAGCAGACCGGCGGTTCGGGCCAGTTCGCCGAAGTGTGGATCACCTTCGAGCCGCTGGAGCGCAGCGCCGGCTTCGAGTTCGTCGACAAGACCTCGGGCGGCTCGGTGCCGAAGGAATTCATTCCGGCCGTGGAAAAGGGCCTGAAGATGCAGAAGGAAGACGGCGTGCTCGCCCACTATCCGACGGTGGACTTCCGCGCCACGCTCACGGACGGCAGCTACCACGACGTCGATTCGAACGCACTCACGTTCGAAATCGCGGCGAAGGCGGCTTTCCGCGAAGGCATCCGCAAGGCGCAGCCGATCCTGCTCGAGCCGGTGATGAAGGTCGAGACGGTCACCCCGGGCGACCACCTGGGCGATGTCATCGGCGACTTGAACCGTCGCCGCGGCACGATCCAGGACCAGCTCGAGCGCGGAACCAACACGGCCGTCGTGGCCATGGTGCCGCTCTCAGAGATGTTCGGTTACATCGGCCAGCTGCGCAGCATGACCAGCGGCCGTGCGTCGTACACGATGGAGTTCTCGCACTACGAGCCCGTGCCGCGCCAGGTTGCGGAAGAGGTCATCGAGGAAGTGGCGAAGGCGAAGGCTGCCGCGCAGGCCTGAGACTTTCGAGCGGCTTGAAACGAAAAAGGGCCTCTGCAGCGGCTGTTGCAGAGGCCCTTATCTTTTGGTTTCGAGGTTTCTCGACATCGCGGCCGGAGAGCCCTCAATCGCAGGGCGGCTCGAGCCATTTTTTATTAGCTGAAAAATCCGCATTTCCAGAACAGGCAAGTCTGCATTTCTAAACCGGGCAACCCCGAATTTCTAGAACAGGCAGAGCGGGTTGATCGGCGTAGCGGTCGCGCCAGGGAAACGCAGCGGCGCGCTCGTCAGCAGGTAATCCCACCGCTTCTTCGACTCACACAGCGCTGCCAGCTCCGTGAGTGCCGGCCAGTCGAGAATGGGCAGGCCCATCGAGACCAGCCCGATCATGTGCATGGCCGACGGGAACTTCTTGCTCGGGTAGGGCAGCTTCTCGATGCAGTCACCGCCGTACACGGACACTTCGCGCTTGTGCATCCATTCCACGCACTCGGCATGCAACCCGGCCCGCGGATAGACATCCTGCTCGCCGAGAGCCTTCTCCATCGCTTCCATGCCAGTGCGCACGAAGATGGCGTCCCCCGACCCCACCTTCAGGTTCTGGCGCTTTTCGGCCGCTTCGAAGTCCGCCACGGTGACGTACTCATCCGACACGTACCACGGCACGCCTCGGACCGCGGCCACATCGAGCAGCACGCCGCGCGTGAAAATGCCGTTCTTCTGGGCGAAGATGGAGCCCCACTTCGCGCCATTCGGCGTGATGGAGGTGGCGACATCCCGATTGTTGTAGAGCTTGCCGTCGTACGAGAAATGGCTCAGCGAATCCATGTGCGTGACGGTCATGCCGTGCGAGGCAATGGAGAACCAGTCGCTGCGGCCCGGGCTGTTGGGCGGCGTCGCGAACATGATGTGATCGACCGGGCGCGGGTTTACCTTCGTCTGCTGCGTCGAGAGATCGCGGCCGACCGAGAGCACTTCACCCGTCTTGACCAGCGCCGCGGCGGCGATGCGCTTCTTCGGCGTGATGTAGTTCAGCGTGCCGATCTCGTCATCGGCGCCCCACTTGCCGGTGTTCGAGCAGCGCTCGAACATGGCGACCAGCTCATCTTCCGTCAGGTCGCGCACGGTGTTGAAGCGCGAAGCCCGCTGTGCAACCGGCGCGGCGCCTTGGGCAGCGCCCTGGGCAGCGCCCTGCGCCGCCACCTTCAACGACGTGGCGGCCGCCACCACCATGCCGGCGGCTTCGACAAAATGTCTTCTCGTGATCTCGCTCATTCTTGCACTCCCCGAGTGATTCGACCGTGATCGACCGCGGCTGACCGCGCCGCTTACTTGTTAGGGTCCGAGATGACTGCGCGGCGCTTGAACTTCCACTGGCCGTCTTCGCGCACCAGGCTGTCTTCGTAGTGCCCGGCACGCAGCGGAGCGGGCTCGCCGTGCACGCCTTTCACGACGTACGTCCAGCGTGACCAGGAAGTCGCCGTGTCACCGTCCACCTTGATATCCATGCTCGACATGATGTGGAACGAACCGGGGTTCACCGTGGCGGGATAGATCTTCTCGACGAAGGCCTGAATCGCCGCCGGCCCCTGGTAGGACGTTGCGCCATCAGCGCCACCGACCCAGGTGCCGTCTTTGGCGAACAGGCTCCCGTAAGTCGCGAACTCCCGTTTGTCGAAGGCGCGGCCGTAGGCGATGAGCAGTTCGCGAATGGCCTCGGTGTCTTCCATGCGCTGGAGCCTGGCTTCCACCGACAGTTTCTTCATGGCGGGCAGCTTGTCCGCCGCATTCGCCACGGCCACCGAGCCGCTGACCATCAGCCCGATCAGACCCGCCACCAGATATTGACGTGTATTCATGTTCGCAAACCCCTTCCGAATGAATGCTAGCGGCCCGGCTTGTAGTCGTACTGAACGTTCATGCCGTACTGCCGCGGCGGCATCAGGAAGGCATTGTCGCCGGGACGGGACGTCGGAGTCTGCCCCTGCATAAACGGCCAGCCTGCCGAGCAATGCCTGATTGAGCGCCATTCAATTGACCCCTCGATAATCTGCGATGTCGTGACTTCGAGCGCTCGCGAATGCACCACCGCCTCTGGTGTGCCTCGCCCGCTCAGCTTTTCTCGGGGATCGCGCGTCGCCGTTTTAGTGAACACGTTAACAATATCGAAACGAGTACACGCGGGCAACGAAAATATTCAAATCCAGAAATGTTGGATTTCTGATACATCGGCAGGAGCGCAGGAGCGCGGATGTAGGGCTTGCGCGGGCGCGCAGCCGGACGGTCGGGGCAGGTTATGAAGGGGGGCGCGGAAGCGCCCGGCAGCGAGACGAAGGTCTAGCGGCGTGCCCGCAGCTCATCCTCGAGCTGCAGTTCGCGAACGATCCAGTGCTCGGCGAGCCGTTCGGCGGCTTCCGACTCCGAGGTCAGCCCCTCGGTGCGCGCCTCTGTCGCTTTTTGCACCCACTCATGGCTGAGCGTGCGCGCAGTTTCGTACTCGGAGACGAGGTCGGTCATCGAGCGATCTGTCCTGGCATCGTGTCCCATTGCAATCCCCCCGGCTGACGCGTCGAAGAATAATCCCAACGAGCCCCCGCCGGAATGCACAACTGATTCAACCTGTGAACCCGGTGACACTTCCGATTGTCACGACGCGGGCATAGACTCGGCCCGAGTTTCACGTCGCAATGGGTAGTTGATGTCGGGTTCTGCGAGTCCGCTCACACACCGATTCGCCATGTACGCACGCATGCGGCGAGCATTCGCCGCAGAATAGGGCCTCAAGCTTTCGCCAATAGGCCCCTTACGACCCGCGAGTAGACCAATGGCCTATCTAGACAATCTTCTTAGCAATGCCTCCACGGACGTCACCGCACTGCTTGATGCGCGACAAGACGGCGACATGTCGGTTAAAGGCTCCGACAGCGCTTCGCTCACCGAGGCACAGACTAAAGCCCGCGAGTGGGCGGACCGCGCGCTCGAGCTGAGCGATGCAGGTGAGCTGGAGCAGGCCCGCGTGGCCGAAGTGCATGCAGAGATCTGGCTCACGCGCATGCTCAAGATCGAGGCGACGCTCCAAGGCATTCCGCGTCTGAGCGAGCGGGTGCAGAAGCCGGTGGCCCGCCCGCCCGTACAGTCCGCGCTTGCGAGCCGCGCGGCCACGCCGAAATACTGCCGAACTCAATTGAGCACGATCCCGGCGATGGATCAGTCGACCGTCGCCAACAGCGTGATGCTGCGGGCGTGGAAGCGCCTTTCCTTCTGAGCGGATAGGCACGCTGGCGCTGCTGCGAGAGCAGTGCCCACCCATTGAGACATTTTCCGTCCGCAGGACCTATTTAGCGCGGCTCATCGTTTTCAGCAGGCGGTAGGTGTATTCGACGCTCTCGTCGAACTCGCGCACGCCCACCCTCTCATCGCGCCCGTGTGCGCGGTTCTCGTCCACGTCCGCCCAGATGCCGCCCAGATCGTATGTGGGGATGCCGGCGTTGCGCGTCTGTCGCCCGTCACTGAACCCGGTGGCCATGGAAGGCACGATGGGCACGCCCGGCCACATGGAATGAATCACCTGCGCAGCCTTGCTCAGGATCTGCGGAGTCGGCTTGGATTCGGGGCTGACGATGGGCGGTGCGTCCATCGTCACGATGATCTTCGGGTCACTCATGGCCGTGGTGATCGCAGCTTGCACGTTCTCGGGCGAGTCGCCGGGCATCATGCGGCACTGGATGGTCGCCTTCGCTCTCTGAGGTAACGCGTTCTCGGCATGACCGCCGGAGAACAGTGTGGCGACGCATGTGGTGCGAAGCTGCGCGTTCATCCACACCGATTCACTGAGCCGCTCGGCGGCCGCGAGATCCGTGGGCGTTGCGGCCACTGCGCGCATGTCCGCGCTCTGAGGAGAAGGGTCGAGGTCTGCGAGTTGGCGGAAACCGCTTCGCGTGGTCTCAGTGAGCATCACAGGAAATTTGTAAGCCGCCAGGCGGCCGAGTCCGGCGGACAAACGATAGATAGGGTTGTCCGCCCCGGGCAATGAGCCGTGCCCGCCGGGGCCGGTGGTCTCAACGGTGTACGTCACGTAGGTTTTCTCGCTCGTCCCTAACGAGAAGTACAGCCGCTTGCCTTGCTTGTAGCTGCCGCCGCCACCATCGAGATTGAGTGCCAGCTCTGCATCGATGAGCTCGCGATGATTCTGCAGCAGGAAGGCGGGCCCGTTCGCGTCACCGCCCGCTTCTTCGTCCGCCGTGAATGCGGCGATGATGTCGCGCTCGGGCACGAAGCGCTCGCGCCTCAGGCGAATCAGTGTTTCCACCAGCGCGGCGTCGCCCTCTTTCATGTCGATGGAGCCGCGGCCGTAGAACCAGCCGTCCTGCTCAGTGAGTTTGAAAGGATCGACGCTCCAGTCTTCGGGGCGGGCTTCCACCACGTCCAGGTGCCCGAGCACCAGCACCGGTTTTGCGCGGCCCTTGCCCCGGTAGCGCAAGATGACATTGCCCTTCGTGGGATGGTCCGGAGGCGCGATGAAGACCACATCTTCCGGTGCGAAGCCTGCACGAAGAAAGTGCGACTGGATGCCTTTCGCAAGCTCGGTGGAGCCCACGGCATGCGTGGTGTTGGTTTCGACCATTTCCTTGAGCAGCGCTCGCGCCAGTTCCTGATCCGCTTCGGGCGGCATCGGTCCCGGGGTCGGTGCTGCCGAAGCTTGCAAGGACAACACAAGGGTCAGGACGGCGGACGCGGACAGACAGGCTCGGATCACGTTCAACCTCACGGCGATGGCAACGCAGGCGACGCGCAAGTCTACAGGCAGTGCGGCGACACGTGGCATGCAGATCGCTGGGCGCACGCGGGTCCGGCGCTGGGGCGTTCCTTACGCGGAGCGCTTGGTTTGTGCTGCCTTGGGACCCCGCAGTCCCACAAGCGCGCAAACTGCTGACACCACGCATGCAACGGCCGCTGCGATGGCGGCGAAGCGAAACAAAGGCAAACGCTGGGCGGCCTGTGCCGCCAGCACCGCGCTCAACAATGCTGTGGCAATGAGGCCGCCCGTTCGAGCCACAGCGCTGTTGAACCCCGAGGCAACGCCGACGTGTTGTGTCCCAACGGAGCTGAGCACAGCGGTCGTCAGCGGCGCCACAGCGCCTGCCATGCCAAGAGAAATGACGAGCAACGCGGGTAGCGTGGTGACCCAGTAGCTTCCGTCGGTGCCGATGCGGGTTGCGAGCAGACAGCCCGCCGCCACTATCAACGGGCCTATCGTCAGCGGCAGGCGAGCGCCGATTTTCCCGGCAATGCGGCCCATCGCGGGAGACGTGAGCGCGATGATCAGCGGCAGTGGCAGCAACGCCGCGCCGGCCGCCGTCGCTGAGTAGTGCCGCGCCTCTATCAAAATGAACGGCACCGCGACGAGCAGCCCGCCCAACGCGCCATATAACAACAAGGTGAAGACCGTCAGCCCAACGAACGGGCGCGATGAAAACAGCCCGAGCGGCAGCATCGCAGCGCTTACTAGCATCCCCGGGATGGTCACTCTCATGCGTGGAATCGGGTGCTGCATCCTGCTTGGCGCGCTCCTCACCTGCCCTGCGCTCGCTGATGAGACGCGTGCATTGCCGGGCATGAATTATTTCTCACTGCAATCCTTGCCCGACTGGAGTGGCTGGTGGAGTTTGCCGACTCCACAGACCCAGGAATTCCGGAACGCTCCGCCACCGATGAAACCCGAAGACCTCGCCCGAATGCGCACCGCGTTCGTGCAGGACACCGATCCGGACCCGATCCGGTATTGCCGCCCCAAACAATTCGTCGGTCATAGCGGCGGCTTCGTGGACAACGTCGAGTTCCTGTTCACCCCGGGGCGCGTCACGCTCACGAACGAAAGCGGTCTCCTGCGCCGCATCTATACGGACGGCCGGGCGCATCCCGCAGACCTGGAGCCGAGCAACAGCGGGCACTCGGTGGGTCATTGGGAAGGGCAGACCCTTGTGGTGGACACGGTGGGGATCAATCCGGCCGCGAAATTTCCGGCTCCACAGCTCGACGCGGTGCCGATTGGTGAGAATGTGCGCATCGAGGAGCGCATCTCGCTCAAGAGCGCGAACACCTTGGAAATCGAGGTTGTCACCATTGCCCCGGGCATTTTCACGGCACCCGACAAGCGCAAACGCCTCTACACCCGCGTGCCGAATCACGCGGCGAGAGAGATTACGTTCTGCGTGGAATTCGACCGCTCCATCGATCCCGACACCGGCAAGCAACGGTTCGATATGACGCCGCCGGCAGACCTGGCGCCGCCACCGCCAAGGCCTCAGTAGTCCCGCCCCGCTCCGCTCACCTCGACCCGGCGCTTGTGCCGCAATTCAACATAAGGGCGCTCCTTATATAAGCGCCCCGTGACCCTAGATATATAAGGGCCTCATGACCCTAAGTCCCTGTAAGAGACCCACCGTGCGAAGTCTCCCCTTTCTCGCAAGTAATTGACTTACAAGCCCGTAGTGGCAATCTGCAGCCCTATGCCGCAATTCCGTAACGAGCTGCCACTGCTCAGCGCCCTCGAGGGCAGCTGCGCGGCGCCTCTCTCCGATTACCCTGTGGGTGGTGCATGCTTCGTTTCGCTCCCGACTCTCATGGAGATGAAGCGGGATGCCGGACGCCCGCAGGACCTGGCTGACATTGAACAGCTGCGATCGATTCAAGGGCAACATGAGCGAGAATGAAGCTAACGAGCCGATCGATTGGTCGCTCACCACATGGGAGGGTGCGCGGCGCGAGCAGCAGAGACGTTGGGCGAACCTCTCTCTGAGGGAGATCATTCTGGCGCTGGAAGACATGCAGGAGCTTGCCGAGCGTCTGTCCTCATCTCCCAACTTGAAAAGCAAGCCCGCGGCCTAGCCAAGTCCGGGTCGCTTTGAGCCGGGGCGGAAAGGTATGCCCTACCTCGGCGGTACCGCTAATTGCGGCGGTGGGCATTTCGTACACTCCAGTTCGACGACACTTTGTCGGATCGCAGGCTCGGCGAACGTCCTGTGGCGGACCGCGCCCCTTTTCGCACCCGAGGAGACACCATGTCTGCCGCCAAGCCCCTGACGCCCGCCACCGAGCTGGCGAAATTGAACACGATGCGCTTCCCCAACGAGAGCCCGGACTACCGCAAGGCTCGCGATGCGTTGCTGGCGGAGGAGATCGACCTAAGACGTCACATCGAGCGCGTGGCCGAGCAGCGCCGCGCACTGCCGCCGGGCGGGAAGGTAACGAAGGACTACCGGTTCGACAGCGAGCGCGGTCCGGTCGGCTTTGCGGATCTCTTTGGCGACAAGCAGTCCCTCGTGGTCTACAGCTACATGTTTGGCCCGCAGCGTGAGCGGCCCTGCCCGATGTGCACGTCACTGCTCAGCGCCTGGGACGGCGAGGCGAAGGACGTAGAGCAACGCGTCGCGCTGGCGGTCGTGGCCCGCTCGCCCATCCAGAAGCTTGTGGCCTTCAAGAAAGAGCGCGGCTGGCTTGGCCTCAAACTCTATTCCGACGTCACGGGTGATTTCAGCCGCGACTACTACGGGGTGAGCGCCGACGGCGGCGACGATGCGGCCTTCACAGTGTTCACGCGTCGTGACGGAACGATCCGCCATTTCTGGAGCGGCGAGATGGGCGCAAGCTCTGCCGACCCCGGCCAGGACCCGCGCGGCGCGCCCGACCTCATGCCGCTGTGGACCATTCTGGATTCGACGCCGGAAGGACGCGGGACGGACTGGTACCCGAAACTCGACTACGGCAAGTGAATTCCGCCGCCTGGTGCGGGCGCGCAGCCTGCCCGCATCAGCCGAGCGGAACGTCGATGCGCTCGATCAGCTTCTGGGGTGCGAGCACGCGATAGCTGACGATGAGGTAGCCGGCGACCTTGTCCCAGTCCGCGCCCGCATCGAGCACCATGCCAACGATGTTCGGAAACCAGACCGGACGAAAGTAGGGAGCGTGCCCGAAGCTTGTAGGCTCGAATTCCCGGCCTTGCGAGCGAAACGTCAGCACACACGCCGGGCCGTCGGTCCCTGCCGCGCGCGCGTAGGCCGGCGGCCAGCCTGCGTCGATCATCAAGACGTGAGCGAAGTTCTTTTTACGGATCGTCCAGCGCATGCCGACCCATGCCTGTTCTTCGCTGGCCTCGGGTAGTTCGAGGCACGTTGCACGCAGTTGGGTGAGGATTTCGCGTGGGACCTGGGGGTGAGCGTTTGGTCTCATGACGGGACCTCCTTGATTGTAGGAGGGTAGCAAATGAAGTCAGCACCGGCGGCGCCTGAAGATCGGAGCCCTCAATCGCCGGGCGGCTGGGAGGGGGGGCTCAGCGGTGGCAATCGCCGGGCGGCTGGGAGGAGAGTTCAGCGTTGGCGGGTAAAGACCGGCGGAGTCTTGCTGGCGGCGCCTTCGACATCATCGAGAACGGATTGGGCGCCTTGCGTAGTGGCTTCGTCGCCTCCGTGATAGATGGCCTCGCGCAGCACGTTACGGATGCCGCCGTCCGCATCGCCCTGAGTCAGAGCAAGCGTGCGCAGGGACTTCAGCGCGAGGGGCCGGTCGACTTGCGGCTCGCCGGAGGTCAAGACTCTCTGCAGCACCGGTAACGCTTGCAGCTTCGGCGCGTTGGCGAGCGAGATGATCGCGCTGGCACGTGCCGCGGAATCGTCGCCAGTGGCGTCGGCTTTCCATTTCGCAACAGCGGGAGCAACGGCGGTTTCCGAAGCAACAACTTGACCAGCCGTCACTGATGCACCCACGGCGGGGCCCGAACTCTGCGAATACAAGGCCCCATGCGCGGCGGCAAGTTCCGCCGCATCTGCGTCAGCCTTGCCCGCCTTGCCCGCCTTGCCCGCAGTGCCCGCAGTGCGCGCGAAACGTTCGCTACCAGCGGCGCTCTCACGCCTGCTGGCTTCCAGCGCAGAGCCTCCCTCCACTCGATCGGCCTCACCACGCGTCGCAGACGAATAGCCCAACGCACTGAGCCATCCGACGACGAACATCGCCACCAGCGGCAACGAACCGCGCGTCAGCGCCTGCACGCCCGTTAGTGTCCTGGCGCTCAACTGAAAATCGCATCCACTCTGAGCCACGACCAGTACGCCGCCACCGAGCCGATGCCGTAGAGCACCGGTGTGCGGCCGAGTTCGGTCACTGGCCAACGGCGCAACAAGCGCCACACGAGCCACGCGGCCCCGACGGTCATCAACTGCCCGATCTCGACACCCACGTTGAACGTGAGCAACGCCGTCGGCAGATAACTCTGCGGCAGGCCAATGTCTTTCAATGCACCGGCGAAACCCAGGCCGTGCACGAGCCCGAACAGGAACGCCAACACCGCCGGCCAGCGCCGGGCGAGCGTCATTCGCGTATGCAGGGCCTCGCCAGCCACCAGCACAATCGATAGCGCGATAGTGGCTTCCACCGGCGGCGACCTCAGAGTCAGCCACCCCAATGCCGCGCTGGCGAGCGTGAGACTGTGTGCAGCGGTGAACGCGGTGATCGTCCACACGAGCTTGCGTTGAAACCCAACGAGGAACAGCAACCCAAACACGAACAGCAAGTGATCGAAGCCGCTGAGGATGTGCTCAATGCCGAGCAATGTGTACGCCGACGCGATCTCGCCCCGGCCGCGCTTGTCATCCGCCGTGCCATAGAGCTGCACTTTTGGCTGGCCGCCCGTCAGTGTGTACACACGTGACTGCCCGTCGAGCCAGTAAACCTTCACCAGCGCAGCGGAATATTTTTTGCCCACACCCTCGATGGCCAGCGAGCCGCGCAAACCGCCTGTGCCGCAGTGGAGAACGTTCGACTCCGCCACACAACCCTCGGGCCACAGAGGTTTGAGATCGCCACTGTCGGGTCGCTTATCGTTGACCGCCGACCACTGCCACAGAAACTCGCCGCGCGACATTTCGCGCACTTCCATTTCGGCCATGCTCATTTCATGAGCCGACGCCAACGCGGGAACCAGCGTTAAAGCGGTGAGAAGGCAGAGCAGGAACTTGGCTCCGAGAGAGCCACGGCCGGCGCCAAGCACGGCAAACGGCGCGGCGCGCACGACGACGCTCCTCATTTCCCCTCTGCCTCGATCTTCACCTTGTACTTCTTGGCAAGCGCACGCACGGATGCCGTGCGCTGCTCAGACGCGGTGGCATCCTTCCAGTCCTGCAGCACCACTCCGCGAAGCGTTTCGTACGCCGCCGGCTTGGGCGGCGTGATCGAATCCAGCCGAATGGCGCGCCACCCGCCGCGCGTGTGTTGTGCGCGCCATTCGCCCACCGGCGATTCCTCCAGCGCCTTGGGAAACTCAGATCCATAACTCTGCACGAGATTGACGTGCGGCCGCGCCTTGAAAACCCGCAGACCGGCCTTCGCGTCGCCGGGAGTACCGGCGTTCAGCGCCACCACGAACGAGCGCACCGTCGACTCGGAAGGTTCCTCCGCAAGCGCCGCTTCCTGAAAGTCGTAGCGCGCCGGCTCGTCATACTTGTCGCGATGGCTCTCGAACCAGTCGCGCAACGCCTTGTCATCGATCGTCGGCAGTTTGACGTTGGCGTCGACGACGCTCAGCGCCTTGAAGATCACACGTTCGCGAATGGCCTCGTCGCCCTTGTCCACTTCCAGCGCAAGTCCTTCGCGATAGAGCACTTCGTTGTCGAGCCACACTCGGCGCAGGGCGTCGAGCTCGTCCTTGTTGGGGTCGCGGCCCCGGGAGTCCTTGAATACCCGCCTTGCCGCGTTGTCGACGTCGGCGCTCACCACGATGGTGCGCGGGTCATCAGCCCGACCGACCACGAACTGATCGACGGCAAACAGCAGCCCGCCAAGCACCACGAAGTGGAGCAGCGGCTCGCGCATCCAGTCTGGCAAACGACTGGCGCGGAGTGTCGTCTCGCGTGTCGTGCCGTTAGGCCCTTGCACACCCGCGTGGGCCGGGAATCGAGAAGTCGGCAGGGATGTAGACATGGCAGTGATGATCGGCTTCAGCAGAAAAAGAACAGGGCGCCGCGTAAGGTCACGCGGCGCCCGGGTGCACTCACCCTTGCACGAGGTTGCCCTTAAAGCACGCCCGCGACCGGCGTCGAGCCCGACACTTCCACATAGATCGGGTTGCTGTAGAACCAGAGGTCGGACCAGGCGGCCACGTCGAACGACACAGCCTTCTGGCCGACGATCGGGCTACCGCTGCCGGTGGTCGCAGTCGCCATGTGATCCGGGCAACCGTCGAACTGGCTGCTCGCACTGTGAGCCGTGGTGCACGGAATGCTCAGCATCTTCGTGTCACCCGCGTTGGTGTAAACGTCGGCCAGCGGGTTACCGCTCGCGTCGGTTTCGAACGGCACGGCAGGTGGCAGGTTGGTGCCGCGGAGCCGAACGTACTGTGAAGCCGCCACCGCAGGAATGCGGTACGTCATCTTCAACAGCGCCGTGCCATCGACAGGCGATGCGATAGAGGTCCATGGCGTCGAACCACTGCTGTTGAAGGTCTTGATGACCGCAGCAGTTGTGTTCTTCGCAGCGGCCGGAACAGCCGACAAGCCGACAGTGGTTCCGTCAGCCCGCAGCCATTCGTTGTTTCGCGGCCATTCGCCTGAGTAATCGGCTGCGCCGGGAGTGCGATAGCCGCTCACCAGGCCGCGAACCAGGTCGATGTGGTCGAGCACCGGCGTATTCAGGGGCAGCGTGGTACCCACCTGCAGCAGTGACGGGTTAGCGAACGTGTACGGCGAGTAGTTGGTCCCCGCCGGATCGCGCACCACCACCGAGACGACGATTTCCGCACCCGGGCGCACTTTGAGCTTCTCGCCCATGGTGGCGCAGCCCGAGACGTCAGTGTCGGTGTCGTTCGCAGCGGCCGCGACGGCCAGCGCCTCGACCGATGCATTGCTGCGCGCCGTGATGCCGGGGTACGAGGCGCAAGCTACGAACGCCAGCCGATCGATCAGCTGCCCGCTCGACGCAAAATTGTTGCCGGTGCGCAGGCCATCGACGATCGATTGCGGCCGCAGCTTGTCCGCTCCATTGCGCACCATCGTGTAGTTGCGCTGGTATTCGCCAGGGTAGAAGTCCTGCGTCGTCCTGCGATCATCGGGACCGAAGCTGCCGCGGTTGTGCCAGTCCGAGCTTGCGAAGAACCAGAAATTGCGGCCTTCGCCGAGCATCGAGTCCCACACGCCGCCGACCAGCGCGCCATAGACGCCGGTGCCGCCGAAGGTTGTGCCACCCACGCTGTCCGTCTGGACACCGTTGATGTTGTTGCGCTTCACCTGGTACTCACCGCGATTCGACGAGGCGCCGTGGCCCGGCTGCGTCTCGAAGCCGAAAGCCACGGCCGGGGCTGCGTTGTTGAAGTTGCGCAGGTGCTCGACGTTGAACCCGTTGTTGCCGTCGGGGTTGAACGGGCCGGCCCGCTCGAGATGAGCCGGCACGTAGTAGCTGCCGTTCGGGGCATTTGCAGCCATCCACTTTACGGCTTCGATGGTCTTGTTGTGGCCCTTGATGCCTGTGCCAGCGCCACTGGCGGGAATCAGTTTCTGAGCCACCGTGCTCCAGCTCGGGTCCGCTTCGTTCGCGCTGCCAGGGACCGAACAGTTCCAGTTGTTGCTGGCACCGCGGCTCGTGTCCGCGTCAGCACGGTCGAAGCAATATTCCCACTTCGCCAGCGCCGTGCCGCTGCCGAGAGCGGTGTACCCGGGGCTGGTGGGCAGCGTGGCCGTGTCCAGCGAAACGGGGATCTGGCCGGTGATCACGGACATCGATGAATGTTCATGACCCGCCACGACCGATTCAATTCCGAGGAACAGCGGCAGATTCTTGTACGCGTTGAGGTACTCGATGAGCGGGTACTGGAATTCCTGCACCGACTGCCAGCGCCACATGTTCGTGTTCGGCGCGGTTCCAACCTGGTCGCCCTTGGGGGTGACGCCGGAATTCTGCCATGTGGTCGTCGGACCTTGGCCAGTGACGAACGGATAAGCGGGCGTGGCCAGCGTGGCGTCTTCGACCAGCGTGCAGTTGCGGTTGCCGTTGCCACCGTGGCCGGCCTGCACGAACCAGTCGAG
>JBDTUL010000099.1:0-13946 GCA_040007735.1 Gammaproteobacteria bacterium
CCCAATTCCTGCACCCCCATGCGTACTCATTACTGCGGACACGTAAACGAAAAACTAACTGGCCAGGAGGTCACGGTCGCCGGTTGGGTGCACAGGCGCCGAGATCACGGCGGCGTCATTTTCGTAGACCTGCGGGACCGCGAGGGCCTGCTGCAGGTGGTGTTCGATCCGGACCATGCCTCGTTCAAGGACGCCGAGCGGCTGCGCAGCGAGTTCGTCGTGCGCGTGAAGGGCACGGTGCGGGCGCGGCCGGGCACCACGGCCAATAGCAACCTGGCCTCCGGGCAGGTGGAGCTGGTCGCCGGTGAGCTGGAAGTGCTGAACCGTTCCGAGCCGCTGCCGTTCCAGCTCGATGAGCACGTGGGCGAGGAAACGCGCCTCAAATACCGCTACCTCGACCTGCGTCGCGAAGTAATGACTCAGCGCCTGCGGCTGCGGCATTCCATCACGCGGTCCATGCGCGGTTTTCTCGATAGCAACGGGTTCATAGATCTCGAAACACCGATGCTGACGAAGGCGACCCCAGAGGGTGCGCGGGACTATCTCGTGCCGAGCCGCACGCATCCCGGAAAATTCTTCGCGCTTCCGCAGTCGCCGCAGATCTTCAAGCAGCTGCTGATGATGTCGGGGTTCGATCGCTACTATCAGATCGTTCGCTGTTTCCGCGATGAAGACTTGCGCGCCGATCGGCAGCCCGAGTTCACGCAGCTCGACATCGAGACGTCTTTCCTCACGCAGGAAAGCATCATGCAGATCATGGAGAGCCTGATTCGCCAGATCTTCAAGGAAGTGCTGAACGTCTCGCTGCCGAACCCGATTCCCCGCATGGCGTATGCGGAGGCGATTCGCCGCTTCGGCTCCGACAAGCCAGACCTGCGCATCGCGCTGGAACTGGTGGACGTGGCGGATCTGGTGAAGGACACCGAATTCAAAGTGTTTGCCGGGCCCGCGAAGGATCCGAAAGGCCGCGTCACGGCGCTGCGCGTGCCGGGCGGCGCCGGCATGCCGCGCTCGCAGATCGACGAATACACGGCTTACGTCGCGCGTTATGGCGCGAAGGGGCTGGCGTACGTCAAGGTGAACGAAACCGCCAAGGGGCGGGACGGGTTGCAGTCGCCCATCATCAAGTTCCTCAGTGACGATGCGGTGAAAGGCATTCTGTCGCGCACCGGTGCCGTAGATGGCGATCTCATCTTCTTCGGCGCGGATAGCGGGAAGGTAGTGAGTGACGCGCTGGGCGCGTTGCGCCTGAAAGTCGGCCAGGATTTGAAGCTGGTCGAGAATGCGTGGCGGCCGCTGTGGGTTACTGAGTTCCCCATGTTCGAGCACGACCCGGAGGCGAAGCGCTGGGCAGCGATGCATCACCCCTTCACGGCTCCGCAGAACCCCGACGCGGACGCGTTGCGTAAGGATCCGGAGAGCGCGCTCGCTCAGGCGTATGACATGGTGTTGAACGGTTCTGAGATTGGCGGCGGCTCTGTGCGTATTCACCGGCAGGAAATGCAGTCGACGGTGTTCGACCTGCTCGGCATCAGCACCGAAGATGCGCGCATCAAGTTCGGTTTCCTGCTCGATGCGTTGCAGTACGGCGCGCCACCGCACGGTGGCATCGCGTTTGGCCTCGACCGCCTCGCCATGCTGATGACCGGCGCCGACAGCATCCGCGAAGTCATCGCGTTCCCCAAAACGCAAACCGCCGCAGACCCGATGACGGATGCGCCGACGCCGGTCAGCGAAGCGCAGCTAAAAGAACTCCACATCCGCCTGCGCCAGCCCGCTGCTCCGGAGACAAAGTAAGAAGGTCTCGGCCCAGCTTGCGCCAGTCCGTTGTCGCGGACTTCAAGTAAGAAGGGCTCCTCTCAGCCGCCCGGCGATTGAGGGCCTGGGCCTTTACTTCTCAATCCGGTAGTTGATGCCGGCCTTCTGATTGAGCGGCCCCTGCACTGCCTCCAGTGAAACCTTGCTATTGATTCGATAGCGCAGAGTGATCACCTGCCCGGGTTCAAACAACCCGACCCCGTAGCTCAGGTAGAGCCGGGGCGAGAGGTATTGGCCCACGGTGAATGCCGACCCGCCAATTTCCGCACTGTCTTCAATGCCAATCTCATTGATGCCAAGCCGCTTCCCCAGCCCCTTTGCGAGCAAGTTGCCGGCTGCGCCGCCCAGCGAGCGCGCGGCAGCTTGCACCAGGTCGCCTTCACCGCTCCCCACTTCGTTGATTGGCTTGCCCGTAACCAGGTAAGAGAGCGCCTGCGTCTGCGGCATCGAGGGGTCCGCGGTCACTTCGAGCAACGGTTTCTTCGCGCTGCCGCTGACGATGAGTTTCGCGGTCACCGTTTCCACGGTGCGCGTGGCAATCAGGTTCACCTGCGGGTCCGAGATATCCTGACCGGCGAATAGCAGCCGCCCCTGCTGAATAGTCAGATCCTGCCCGTACGCTTTGTACTGACCGGTGACGCGGATCTCCCCGTTGCCGCTCGTCGGCTCGCCCGGTAACTCGCTCACCATCAGCGAGCCTTCAACCTTGGCGTTCAGCCCATAGCCGATGAGACTCACGTCTTTCCCAAGCACCACATTGACGCGCGCCTCGAGCGGCACGCGCATCGATTGCTCGACCGCTTCGTCATCGATCACCACGACATCGGATGACGCACTGACCGCATTGCCCTGCTTGGGCAGCTTGGTCAGGTCGATCTCGGCTTTGGGCACCACCACCGTTCCACCCAGCGTCATGCGCTCGCTTGCGCGCTCGAAGTCGAGGTCGGGTTCGATAGTGACCTTGGCACCGGGAATGTTTGCGGCAATAAAGTCTTTGCCCTGCGCCTTCAGTTTGAGCACCCCTTCCGAGGTGGTGTTGCCGTTCAGGTTGATCGTGCCGTCGCCTGAGCTGATCTTGCCGGTGAGCGTGATGTCGTTGCCCGGCTGCATCGAGGCCTGCAGGTTGCCATCGTGAAGTTTGATGCCGAGCTGTGGAATTTCAGCGGCGAGCTCGCTGAGCTCCGCTTTGCCTGTGATTTTCGGGTCGCTGAGCGTGCCCGAGAATTCGGCGGTGGCTTCGCCACGCCCATGCACATCCGCCAGTTGCGGCACGAAGATGCCGGCAGGCGAGAGGTCGCCCAACGTGACTTTCGCGTTTCCGTCGAGCGTGGGGGAGGCCCCCCGCAGATCGGCGAGGGCGATTCGCCCGGTGACTCTGCCATCGCCACCCAGCTTTGCTTCGAGAGTCGCGTGTGCGTTGTCGCCATCGAGCTGGGCTTCAACCTTCAGGTTCTCGTAGGTGAGCAACGCATCGCCGGCGTCTTCCTGTGCGGCTGCCGCGGCATCTGAGATTCGGCCCGACGCCGAACTGACGTGCGCCTGGCCATACAGCGCGCCATCCGGCGCCCGACGAATGTTGCCGTCGCCTTCAATGACGGCTTCGATTCGCAGCGGCAGGCTCGGCAGGGCGAGGGCGGCGATGAGCCCGAGCGGCAGGTGTTCCAGCTGGTATTTTGCGTTGAGTTCGCCCGTTTGATCCTGTGCGGCTTCGATGCAGGCGCTGATGTGGTCGCTGGCCAGGCAACTATGAGACACGCTGAAACCGCGCGGCGACCATTGGATCTTCGCCGATTCACGCAATGAGAGAGGCTCGATGCCGACGGCCGCGAGCGTTAGTTGATCCACCGTGCCGGACCAGCCGTCGCCGTCTCGCGCGCCGTGCACACGAAGTTGCGCGGTGAGCGGCTGCCCGGTGGCGGTGAGTTGAACGGTGTGGTCCTTCTCATCGCCTGACGCATCGAGCTCGACGGCGGAGAACGTGAACCCCGCCGCGATGATCTCGCTCGCATTCAACTTGATAGTGCCGGCGGGTGATTGCGGATTCTTCACGTCCGCGTTCACGTCGACCGCCTTGACCGAGTACTCGCCCATCGCCAGGCCGCGGCCTTGCGCGCTGCCGTCGATGGCAAGCAGCGGCCACGTTCCGGTGACGTGGAATTTTCCATTCAGTCGGCCGGCGGATTTCGGTACCCAGTCATCGAGCGAGGCGATGTCGAACTCGGTGTCGATGTCGAGCGCTTTGGCGTGGTGGCCGTTCAGGCTCACGGTGCTCCTGCCCGAACGCAGTTGCAGAGTGCCGGCGACTACTTTGTCCGGTGTCAGGGTGAGCGCCGCCTGGCCCGCGATGGCGCGACCGCGCAAAGTGCCGGCGAGGTTCTTCAGGTTCAGCGAGGCATTCGGCCCCTTCGGCGTGAGCTCACCCGTTGTGTCGAGCGCGAAGCCGAGTTTGCCCGGCCAGCCGGCGACGAATGCGCCGGGATCGAAGCGCGTGGCGTTGGCCTTGAGTTGCCAGTCGATGCGGGGCGAGAGCCCGACAGTGCCGGCCGCATTCAGGTTGCCGTTCTGCTGAACGATGGTGAAGCGCTTCACTTCGATTTTCTCGGGCGTGCCGGCGATAGCAAGCGCAATGTCGGCGAGGTGC
The DNA here is from genome assembly GCA_040007735.1 of Gammaproteobacteria bacterium. Taxonomy (GTDB): domain Bacteria; phylum Pseudomonadota; class Gammaproteobacteria; order Steroidobacterales; family Steroidobacteraceae; genus JADGHX01. The sequence goes on from JBDTUL010000099.1 coordinate 4,460, forward strand.
TTCGGCGGCCCGAGTGACAGACCGCCATCGGCGGCAAAGGTCGCAGGCGTGCCGACGACTCTGAGACTGCCGTGTGTCGACAGCGGCTGGCCGACCCATTCCTTCGGAAGTTCGACGCCCTTCCACTGAACCAGCAGATTGGCGAAGAAGGGTGGAGCAGAAGCTGCGGCGCTCGCGACACCGGCACCGGCACCGGCACCGGCAGTTACACCTGCCTTTGCGCTGACCCGCGCGTCGGGTTGCGCACCCAAGCGCGCCGCCTCAGCCTCCCCCGCGGCCGCGCCAAACCTGACATCGCCCGCTGCCGTCAACTCGCCGCGCCCGCTGGGGTCGATCAGGGTGAGCCTCTCTATCTTCAGTACCTGCTGATCCTCAAGCCGCACGCGCAGAGGCTCGATGCGCAATGCCTTCCCATTCAGCGCCACATCGCCGCGAATCTCGGCAACGGTGAGATCACCTTCGCCTCGCAACGTCGCCGCGAGACTCTCGAGCGAGCTACCCTTCAACAGCTTCTCCCGCGGATCGAACTTCGGCACCGCGAGCGCGAACTTCCACGGGACCGACTTCGTTTCCCCCACCGTGGCATCCAGCCGTGCAACCAGGGGCGCGCTGAGCCGAACCTGCACACTGAGCTGTTCCTTTTCGCTCGTGGCGGAAAGCTCACCCACGTACTCGTTCTCGCCAAGGCGCCAGCGAAATCCACCCGTGGCTCGCCCGACATACGAGCCAGGCGTAACCCCGCGCTGATCAACATCCCCCGCCAGCCGCACACTGCCGTCCGGAGAATCAACAATCAGCTTCTCGATCGCAACTCCCTTGACGGTCCACTTTCCAACCACCTCAGCGGCGCGCGCAACGAACAGTTCTTTCCCGCTCTTGGAAACCCGCGCGCTCTTCAACGTGAAGCGGTCCAGCAAAACATCGAGCGGAGCCTCCAACGAAAACGTGCTGGGCTCTTTGTCTTCTTTCTGCCGCTCGGCGAGCTTTACGTCCACTCCGTCAACATCCAGCGCCAGCACATGCACGCGCCGAGCGAGAAGCTCACGTAACGCAACGTCAACGGAAACATTGGCAACGCGCACGTCCAGCCCAGTCTCAGAGTCGTAGTAGCGCACGCCGCCAACGACGAGCGGCCCCGAAATTGTTCCGCGCACTTCGCGCAATTCGAGCTTGCCGCCCATGGCGCCCACAGCCCTGGCCGCCACCCAGCGCGCCCCGGACTCGGTATTCAAAGCCCATCCAATCGCGGCAACAATCAGAACAACCAGCACGGCGAACGCAATGCCAAACCAAACCCAGGCGCTGACACGCCGCCCATCCGGCGCGCGATCAACGGTGTCCTCAACCTCGCTCACAGATCCGGTCCGACCGAAATGTGTAACCGGATCCCGCCGCCGAGATCGCTGTACACAGGCTTTGCGACGTCCACACGCACCACACCCACAGGCGAGCGCCAGCGCGCGCCGATGCCCGCGCCAATGTTCATATCGAATTCGCCGGTGCGGAACGCGTCGCCTCCATCCACGAAAAGGGCTACGCCCCACTTCGGAAGGAAATACCGCTCGATCTCCACACTTCCAACGGTGAGATACGTGCCGCCGATGACTTTGCCCGCGTCGTTGGTGGTGCCGAGTTGCTGGTAGTCGAACCCACGAATCGAGCGGTCGCCGCCAGCGAAGAACCGCAACTCGGGAGGCAGCTCATCGAAATCATCCACTGCCATCGCGCCAAGCGTCGTGCGCAGAATCAACCGGGTGCGACGCCCCAGTGAACGGATCAACTTCGCATCGACCGTGCCTTGCGTAAAGGTCGTATCGGAGAGAAACCCCTCCGACGCAAAGCGCAACCCGAATGCCAGCGAGTAACCCCTCCGCGGAAAGAAGAAGTCGTTTGCTTGCTTCTTCGTCAGCGTGCTTTCCGCATAGAAGAGTTTGGAAAACTTCTGCTCGTCAGCGATCTCGAACGTTCCGGACAGGTATTGCAGGCCCACAGTGCGCGTGAATCCGTGCCACTTTTGAGACTCGTTGGCGGCGATTCGGTCGGTGCGGGACTGGCTGGTGTCCGTATCCTCGTCCCGGTGCGTGACACCGAAATTCAGGCTCTTGTCGTTGGGCCCGGGCAGCGGGATACCGTAGTTCGCTGAAATGGCCTGCAGTCGCTGCGCGTAGTCGATGTCGGTCTGGAATTTGTGGCCCTTGGCGTTGACCCATCGCCGCTGCATGCCCAGCTTCACGCCAGCGCCGGTGTCGGTGCTGAAATACACACCGGCGGTATAGATGGTGCGTTTAGCGGGTGCGACCTGCACGTTGATCGGCACGTCCAGCTCGTCCGTGTGCGTGAGATCTGGCTGAACCGACACGGTGGAGAAATAGTCCGCGTCGACCAGCCGTTGCTGGAAGGCGAGTACCTCGTCCGGCGAGTAGTAATCGTTTGGCTTCCAGGGAATGAAACGCGCGAGGAACTCCGGGGGAAACTGCGCTTCCGAGAAATGCACTTCGCCGAAGCGCAGGCGCGGGCCGCTCTGCCATTCGAGGTCGATGTTTGCGGTGTTCGCCTTGCGAGACACCTCCACTCGATGCTTCGTGGCTTTCATGCGCAGGTAGCCCGCGTTGTACAACGACGTTTCTACCAGCGCTTTGCTCGCCTCGTACTGGCCATGGTCGAGCCGCTCGCCTTTCTCCGGAGAAAAGCGACGAAGCGCGCGCTTGACGGCAGGCATGTTGGCGCCTTCGCCCTGCACGTTCACTTTCTCTTCGTCCACGAGCACGGGCTCGCCCAGCGTCACCTGAAAGACGGCCGTCAGCCCCCTGGCCGTCGTCTCGAGGCGACTCGCGACGGAGGCGTTGTAATAACCGTAAGGTTCCAGCCCGGCCTTGATTTCCTTTTCCGCGCCGTTGAACAGGCGTCGAATCTGCGCCGGGGTGACATCCCGCGAGGCGTAGTTCTGCAGCGTCAGGTTCGTGCGCACGGCTGCCTGCATCTCGTCGTTAAGCCCTTCGAGGGTGACAGTAAGCTGCGCGGCGCCGGCAGCCCAAGGCGCCACGAGCAGCAGCACCGGAACCAGCCAGCGCAAAATCCGTGCGCGGGGACGCGCCCTTGGCGTAGTTCGCGGGGTCACTGCGACTTAATGGTCGATGGTCGGGGGCGGTTCCGTCGTGTGCCGGTCATCGCGGTTGATCGTGCCTCGGGGTCTCGGAATACTGCACACATGGCTGACGAATCCGCACACATTATCTACGTCCATGGTTTGTGGATGAATGGCACCGAATCGCTGTTCCTGCGACGGCGCGTAGCCGAGGCCTGCGGCGCGCGGGCGCACGCGTTCGCCTACAAGAGTGTCACGTCGAACATGGCTGAGACCACGGAACGCCTGCAGGGGTTCGTCCGCAAGCTCGCCCCGCAGCGCCTGCACCTCATTGGGCACAGCCTGGGGGGACTGGTCATCTACCGGTTCCTCGAGCGCTATCCGGATCAGCCGCCCGGACGTGTGGTGTTCCTGGGTACCCCCTCAACAGGCAGCCGGGCCGCCGTGGCCGTACGACGCATGAAATGGGCCGTGCCCCTGGTTGGCCGCTGCATCGGGGAAGAATTTGCCACCGAGCGCGCCCGGCGGTGGACGGCGGACCGCGATCTGGGAATCATCGCCGGCACGCTCAGCCGCGGGCTGGGTCAGTTCTTCGCGGGTTTCCAGGAAGAGAGCGACGGCACGGTGGCCGTCAGCGAAACCCGCATGCCGGGCGCGAAAGACCATCTCACGCTGCCCGTGAGCCACATGGGCATGGTGCTGTCCGCCAAGGTGGCCCGAGAGACCTCGGAATTTCTACAGACGGGGCGGTTCTCGCTCCGGCCATGAGCCATGCCACGCATTTAGGAATGCTTCGTCAGCAGTTCACGTAGCTGGTAGACGGCATCCAGCGCCGCCCGCGGCGAGAGCGAGTCCGGGTCGAGCGCTTCGATGGCCGCTCGAATCTCCGTGACGCACGCGCTGTCCGCTGCCGCCTGCGCCTCTGCGGCGGCCTGAATGTCGTCTGCCTCGGGAGCGAAGAGCGGCAGTTCCGTCTGCGGTGAACGACGACCTCGGCCCCCCGCCGCGGCGGACCGGTCACGCTGAGACTCCAGCGCTTCGAGGTAGCGCCGTGCCTGGACGATGACTTCGCGAGGCACACCAGCCAGTTGCGCCACCTGCAACCCGTAGCTGCGATTGGCCGGGCCCTCTCGCACCGAGTGCAGGAAGACGATTCCTTCGCCGTGCTCCGTGGCGTCCAGGTGCACGTTCACGCAGCCTTCCACTTCGGAGGCGAGCGCCGTGAGTTCGAAGTAATGCGTGGCGAAGAGGGTGAAAGCTTTCACCCGCGTCGCGATGTGACGCGCCATCGACCAGGCCAGCGACAGGCCGTCGAACGTGCTGGTACCGCGCCCGATCTCGTCCATCAGAATGAGGCTGCGTGCGGTGGCGTTGTGGAGAATGTTCGCAGCCTCCGTCATCTCCACCATGAACGTGGAGCGGCCGCCTGCAAGGTCATCTGCCGCGCCGATGCGTGTGAAGATGCGGTCGAGCGGGCCGAGCACCGCACGCTCCGCGGGCACGAAACTTCCGATATGCGCGAGGATGACGATGAGCGCGGACTGGCGCATGTACGTGGACTTACCGCCCATGTTCGGGCCGGTGATGATCAGCATGCGTCGCGTGGCATCGAACACCAGGTCGTTCGGCACGAAGGGCGCGTCTGAAAAACGCTCAACGATGGGGTGACGACCTGCGGTTATCTTCAGCACCGGCTCGGTGACTAGATCGGGACGGGTCCAGTCCAGCTCGCAGGCGCGTTCGGATAGGCACGCAAGCGCGTCCAGCTCAGCGAGCGCTGCTGCGGTTTGCTGCATCGGGCCGAGACGGTCGATGAGCTGCGTCAGCACCTGCTCGTAAATTTCCTTCTCGCGCGCCAGCGCACGGTCGCGCGCGCCGAGCACCTTGTCTTCGAAGCCTTTGAGCTCCGGCGTGATGAAACGCTCAGCGGACTTCACGGTCTGGCGCCTCAGATATTCCTTTGGCACGCGCTCCGCATCCTTGCGCGAGATTTCGATGAAGAAACCCTGCACGCGATTGAAGCCGAGCTTCAAACCGGGAATGCCACTACGCTCGCGTTCGCGCTGCTCCAGCTCGAGGAGGAAGCCGTCGGTGTTTGTCGAGATGAGGCGAAGCTCGTCGAGATCCGCATCGTAGCCCGCGGCGATGACATCGCCATCGCGCAGGAACGTGGACGGCTCCGCAGCGATCGCTTGCGCGAGCAGATTTGCCGCGTCCTGGTGATCTTCGCTGCGCGCGTGCAGTTCCTGCAGAACTGGCGAATCTATCTCGGCGAGCGACGCGCGAAGTGAGGGCAGCGCGCTCAGCGAGGCGCGTAAGGCGGTGAGGTCGCGCGGTCTCGCCGAACGCAGAGCCACGCGGGAGAGAATGCGCTCGATGTCGCCCACGCCGCGCATCTGCTCGCGCAGCCCTTCGAACCGGCGCTGATCAATCAGCGCGGAGACGCCGTGATAGCGGGTCTGCAGCAGGGCCTGATCCGTCATCGGGCGATTCAGCCAGCGTCGCAGCTGACGCGAGCCCATCGACGTGACACAGCGATCGATGACGGCAAGTAGCGTGGCTTCGACGTTGCCGGAAAGGCTTCCATCCAGCTCGAGATTTCGACGCGTGGTGGCGTCGATGATCAGCGCGTCGGTGCGCTCCTCCACCGAGAGACTGCGAATGTGGGGGACGGCGGCTTTCTGCGTGTCCCGAACGTACTGAAGCAGTGCGCCGGCTGCGCAGATGGCGAGCGGCAGCTCGTCTGCGCCGAAGCCCTTCAGGTCCAACGTGCCAAGCTGGTCTGTAAGCAAGCGAGAGGCGCTCGACAGCTCGAAGTACCAGGCGGGGCGCGTGCGCTGCATGGTGCCATTGCGAGTGATGTCGCTCGCGGTGCCGTTCTCGGCGACCAGCAGCTCGGCGGGCTTGAGGCGTTCCAGTTCGGCGCTGAGCGCCTGGCGCCCCTGCGCCTGAACCACCGTGAACCGGCCGGCAGCGAGATCGAGCCAGGCGAGACCGAAGCGGTCGCCGTCACGCGCAACCGCAGCGAGCAGCGTGTCGCGGCGTTCGTCGAGCAGCGCCTCGTCGGTGACTGTGCCGGGGGTTACAACGCGCACCACCGCGCGATCCACCGGGCCTTTGGACTTGGCTGGGTCGCCTTGCTGCTCGCACACGGCCACGCACTCGCCTTTGCGCACGAGTTTCGCGAGGTAGGGCTCGACACTGTGGAACGGCACGCCCGCCATCGGGATGGGCTGGCCGGCGGAGGTGCCGCGGGCGGTGAGCGTGATGTCGAGCAGGGCGGCGGCGCGCCGGGCGTCTTCAAAAAAGAGCTCGTAGAAGTCGCCCATCCGATAGAACAGAAGCGCGTCAGGGTGTTGCGCCTTGATCCGCAAGTATTGCGTGATCATTGGCGAGTTTTGAGCGAGCGCGGGTTCGGTCATCGGGGGCGGGAGTTTACGCGATTGACAGCGTGGCCCGCAGTCGCTAATTCATTAGGCATGCCAGTCGACTCCCAGCTTTTCGATCTTGCCACGCGCGTGGGCCAGCGCCTGCTCGCGGCACGCCTGCGGATAGTCACTGCGGAATCCTGCACCGGCGGCTGGGTCGCCAAGGCAATGACGGACGTGTCGGGCAGCTCGCAGTGGTTCGAGTGCGGCTACGTTACCTACTCGAACACCGCCAAGATGCGCGACATCGGCGTGTCTGAACAGACGTTGCTCGCACACGGCGCCGTGTGCGAAGAAACGGTGCGGGAAATGGCCTTGGGCGCGCTGCGCGTTTCCGGCGCGGAGGTTGCCATAGCGGTCAGCGGAATCGCTGGTCCCGAGGGTGGCACGCCGGGCAAGCCTGTTGGCACAGTGTGGTTCGGCGTCGGCTTCCACGTGGGGGGCGAGCCTGTGCTCAGCTCGCATAGGGAACTCTTCGAGGGTGATCGCGAAGCAGTTCGCCGTCGCTCGGTGGAATACGCGCTCGAGTTGATTCTTCGGCTCGATTTGTCCGGCGAGTAGCGGCGAGCGTTCGCGCAGGGCCGATATACAGTACCGACGAAAATCAGGCACTGGATAGAATGCCGCACTGGCGTCAAATCTCTGCGAAAACACCATGAATCATTCACTAACAGCCGTCTCATTGCAGTTTCGATGTGTGATAATTCCGCTCATCAATCACTTCCCGGATTGCAGAGAAAATGGAACAGCGAATGGAAGATAATCGTAAGAAGGCGCTCGTCGCCGCGGTCGGCCAGATCGAAAAGCAATTCGGCAAGGGCTCGGTCATGCGCCTCGGCGATGCCGCCGCTGCGTCCTACGAGGTGGAGACGGTGTCCACCGGCTCGCTCGGTCTCGACATCGCGCTCGGCGTCGGTGGTTTGCCGCGCGGCCGCGTCGTGGAAATCTACGGTCCGGAATCTTCCGGCAAGACCACGCTCACCCTGCAGGTGGTTGCTGAAATTCAGAAGAACGGCGGCACCGCCGCGTTCGTGGATGCGGAGCACGCGCTCGATCCTGCTTACGCCGAAAAGCTCGGCGTAAATATCAACGAGTTGCTCGTCTCCCAGCCGGATACGGGTGAGCAGGCTCTGGAAATCACCGACATGCTCGTGCGCTCCGGCGCCGTAGACGTGGTGGTCATCGACTCCGTCGCGGCGCTGACGCCGAGGGCCGAAATCGAAGGTGAGATGGGCGAGCTGCAGGTCGGCCTGCATGCCCGTCTCATGTCGCAGGCGCTGCGCAAGCTCACGGGCAACATCAAGCGCTCGAACACCATCGTCATCTTCATCAACCAGATTCGCATGAAGATCGGCGTCATGTTCGGCAGCCCCGAGACCACCACCGGCGGTAACGCGTTGAAGTTCTACGCCTCGGTGCGCCTGGACATCCGCCGCATCGGCGCCATCAAGAACGGCGACGAAGTCGTCGGCAACATGACCCGCGTCAAGGTCGTGAAGAACAAGGTCGCCCCGCCGTTCCGCGAGGCCGAGTTCGAAATCATGTACGGCCTGGGCATTTCGCGTGAAGGCGAGGTCATCGACCTGGCGAGCGCCCACGGCATCGTCGAGAAGTCCGGCGCCTGGTATGCCTACAAGGGCAGCCGCATCGGCCAGGGGCGCGACAACGCGCGCATCTACCTGCAGCAGAACAAGGAAATCCTGAAAGAGATCGAAGACCAGGTCCGCGCCAAGCTGCTGCCGCCGAAGCAGCCCCGCCAGCCGGGCGACGAGAAGACGAACTGATACGGGCCCGGGCTGGAGCCGCCCGGCCCCGAGCGGCTCCCAGCCCGGCGTGACCCGGCCGTTCGTTGGCCGGGCGCCGCGCGAACGCTGGCCTGAAAGCGACCGCTTCCTCCATGCGTCGGTTCCGCAAGCCCAAACCCCTCACCCCTGAAGACGCTCAGGACCCGGCCCGGGCGCGCCTGGCCGCGATCTCCCTGCTGGCCCGTCGCGATTACGCCTCGGGCGAGCTGCAGCTCAAACTGGAATCCCGGGGCTACCCTCCCGAACCCATCGCCGCGGCGGTCGCCGAAATGGTGGGCGATGGCATCGTCAACGACGCCCGCTACGCGGAGAACTACGTCAGCTACCACGCCGGCCGCGGGGAAGGGCCGCTGCGCATCGAGGCCGAACTGCGGGAGCTGAAAATTTCCTCTGAAATCATCGATGCGGCGCTGAAAGGCGGCCCCGACTGGCGCGCCCGGGCACGCGAAATCCGCATCCGCCGCTTCGGCGCCGAGGTGCCGGACAGCTGGGCGGCAAAAGCGAAGCAGGGGCGATTTTTGCAGTACCGGGGCTTTTCATCGGATCATATCCGCGCCGCTCTCGGCCCCGACTTCGATCCGAACGAGTAACACTTTGACCACACCGCGTTTCATGACCGCGGCGGACGTCCGCCGCGCCTATCTGGATTTCTTCCGCCAAAAGGGCCACACCGTCGTCGCCTCCAGCTCGCTGGTGCCTGGCAACGACCCCACGTTGCTGTTCACCAACGCCGGCATGGTCCAGTTCAAGGACGTGTTCCTCGGCAAGGAAAAACGCGACTACGTGCGCGCCGCCTCCAGCCAGCGCTGCGTGCGCGCCGGCGGCAAGCACAACGACCTCGAAAACGTGGGCTACACCGCCCGTCACCACACTTTCTTCGAGATGCTCGGCAACTTCTCGTTCGGGGATTACTTCAAGCGCGACGCCATCACCTTTGCGTGGGAGTTCGTCACCGGCGCGAAGTGGCTCGGCATCGATGCGGATCGCCTCATGGTCACCGTGTACCACACGGACGACGAAGCCTTCGAGGTGTGGAACAAGGTGGTGGGCCTGCCCGCCGACCGCATCGTCCGCATCGGTGATAAAGCGAGCGGTGTCTCGGACAATTTCTGGCAGATGGGCGACACCGGCCCGTGCGGCCCGTGCAGCGAGATCTTCTACGACCACGG
>JBDTUL010000100.1:0-13933 GCA_040007735.1 Gammaproteobacteria bacterium
AGCGAAAGTCTCGCGAGCCATCTCGCCACCGCGAGACGTGAACACAAAAAACAGCGGTATGAACAGCACCGCGAGAAACGTCGCAGCGAGCATTCCACCGATGACGCCCGTGCCGATGGAATGACGGCTCGCTGCGCCCGCGCCGGTGCTCACCGCGAGCGGCAACACGCCGAGAATGAACGCGAGTGACGTCATCACGATAGGCCGGAAGCGCAGGCGCGCCGCCTCGATGGCCGCCTCAGTGAGGCTCATGCCGCCTTCACGATGCATGTGGGCCGCGAACTCGACGATCAGGATGGCATTCTTCGCCGCGAGCCCCACGAGCGTGACAAGGCCGATCTGCAGATAAAGGTCGTCATACAGCCCGCGCGCCCACACCGCCACGAACGCGCCGAACACCGCGAACGGCACGGCCAGGATCACGGCAAACGGCAGGGTAAGCCGCTCGTACTGCGCGGCCAGAATCAAGAACACCATCAGCACCGCGAGACCGAAAACGCCGGTCGTATTCTGGTTGCTGGTCTTTTCCTGGAAAGACTGGCCGGCCCAGGCAAGCTCGTAGCCTTCCGGAAGGTGTTTGGCCGCGAGTTCTTCCATGACCGCCAGCGCCTGCCCGGAGCTGTAACCCGGCCCGGGCTCGCCGAACAATCGCGCGGACGGAAACAGATTGAAACGCTCGATGACGTCCGGCCCGGTCACTTCCTTGATGGCCGCGATAGCCGTCAGCGGCATCATGTTGCCGCTCCGGGAGCGCACGTAGACGTCGCGCAGATCCTCAGGGTGCGCCCGGAACTGCGCTTCAGACTGCATCTGCACGCGATACACGCGGCCGTTACGATTGAAGTCGTTCACGTAGAACGCGCCGAACGTACTCTGCAGCGTGGTGTTCACGTCATCGATGCTCACGCCGAGCAGCTTCGCCTTCTCCAGGTCTACGTTCACCTGCACGCGCGGCACGCCGGCCGAATACGACGTGCCCACACCCATGAGCTCCGGTCGCTTGGCCGCTTCGGCAATCAGAGATTGCGTGACGGTCTCCAGTGCGCCGTAGTCGTTGCCGAGGCGCGCCTGTATGAACCCTTCGAAGCCGCCGGTGGTCGAAAGCCCTTCGACCGCGGGGGGCGACAGCGAGAACACGAAACCGTCCTTGATCTGCATGCCGGCGCCGAACAGCGCGGCGGCAACCGCTTTGGAAGACAGCTCCGGCTTCTTGCGCTCGGACCAGTCTTTGAGAATGATGAAACTGAGGCCGGCGTTGCTGCGCTGGGCAAACGTCAGGATGTCGAGTCCGCCCACCGTGAAGTTGTCGTAGTACGCGGGGTTCGCGAAAGCCGCCTTGTCGAGCTGGCCCATCACCGCCATGGTTCTTTGCACGGACGCAGCGGGCGGGAGCGCTGCGATCGCGAGCACATAACCCTGGTCTTCATCGGGCGCGAGCGCGCTCGGCACGGAGCGCGAGAGCCACAAGGTTGCGCCCAGCATCAGGACGATGAAGAGTGCCGCGATTCCTCGCCGCCTCAGCACCCACCTCACGCCCCCGATGTATCGATCGGTCAGACGCAGAAAAGCGGTATCGAAACGCGCAAGCAGCCCGGTGGGCTCGACTTCTCCCGTCTTCAGCAGCAATGCGCACATTGCCGGTGTGAGGGTCAGCGCGACGAAGCCGGAAATGGTGACGGAGACCGCGATGGTGATGGCGAACTGCCGGTACATCTCGCCGACCAGGCCGCCCAGGAATGCGACAGGCAGGAACACCGCATTCAGCACCAGCACGATGGCAACGACGGGGCGACTGACCTCCGCCATGGCGCGGCGCGTGGCTTCCTTCGGGTCCACATGCTCGCTGCGCATGTGACGCTCCACGTTCTCGAGCACCACGATGGCGTCATCGACGACGATGCCGATGGACAGCACCATGCCGAACAGTGTGAGCGAATTGATAGAGAAGCCGAGCATGTACATGCCGGCAAACGTGCCGATCAGCGAAACCGGGACCGCCATGGTCGGAATGATGGTGGCGCGCAGGTTGTACAGGAACAGCCACACCACGAGGAACACGAGCACGATCGCTTCGATGAACGTGGTGGTCACTTCGCGCATCGACACGCGAACGTATTTGCTGGTGTCGAAGGGAATGGCGTACGTCAGGCCAGCCGGAAACTTCTTCGCAAGCTCGCCCAGCTTGTCGTGGATAGCCTGGGATACCTGCAACGCGTTCGCGCGTGGCGCCAGGTTGATGGCGGCTCCCATGATCGGGCGGCCCTGGCGAGTCATGCGGAATGAATAGTCGCGGGCGCCGAGCTCCACCCGGGCGACGTCGCGCAGGCGCACGATTTCGCCTGCGGCGCCGGTTTTCAGCACGATGCGCTCGAACTGCTCCGGATCGGAGAGCCGGCCTTGCGTGGTGACGCTCAGAGTGAGGTCCACACGACTCACCATGGGCTCGTCGCCGAGCCTTCCTGCCGCCGATTGCGTGTTCTGCTCACGCACGGCGGCGGCTACGTCCGCTGGTGTGAGGCCGAGCTCGGCCAGCCGGTCGGGCTTCAGCCAGATGCGAATGGAATAGTCGCGCCCGCCGAACACCTGGACCTCGCCCACGCCTGGAATGCGACGCAGCTCATCCAGCACGTTGACGGTGGCGTAGTTGGAGATGAACGACTCGTCGTAGCGGCCGTCGGGCGCGTCGAAGCCAATCACAAGGAGGATGCTTGGCAAGGTCTTGGCAACGGTAACGCCTTGCCGCCGCGCCTCTTCAGGCAGCAGCGGAAGCGCTGTCTGCACGCGGTTCTGCACGTTGATGACGGCAGTGTCGGGATTCGTGCCGACCGCGAACGTGATGGTCAGCGTCATGACGCCGCTCGCGGAGTTCGCCGAACGCATATAGAGCATGCCTTCGACGCCATTCATCGCTTGCTCCAGCGGCGCGGCAACGGTTTCCGCGATGACGTCCGCGCTGGCGCCCGGGTAGGTGGCGTTGACAGATACGGCGGGCGGCGCGATGTCCGGGTACATGGACACGGGCAGCACATGGAACGCCGCGAGGCCGGCGATGATGATGAATGCCGACACGACCATTGCGAACAATAGCCGGTCGATGAAGAAATTCGAGATCACGAGGCCGCCTTCTCCGCAGGCGCGGCGGACGCCTCGCTCGGCTTGCCGCTCTGGGGAGCCGCCGGCTTTTCCGCGGGCTGCGCTGGCCTGTCTGCCGGCGCGCCCAGTGGACCGCCATCGGCCAGGGGGGCCACGGGCTTGACCACCGCGCCGGGCTGAACTTTCAGAATGCCATCGACCACGACGCGCGCGCCTGGGGCGAGCCCACTGGTGACCACGACGTTGTTGCCGGACGTTGCGCCGAGCTGCACTGGCGCGAACGCAATCTTGTTGTCCGCGCCGATGCCCCACACAAAGGACCCTTGTGCGCCGTGCAGGACGGCGCGCTTCGGAATCACCAGCGACCCGGCGAGCGTCACGCCTTCCACGCGGGCACGCACCACCTGGCCCGGAAGCAAAGTGCCCTTCTCGTTGCCGATGACCGCGCGCACATCCACCGTGCCAGTCTCGTTGCCAACCGACGGCGCGATGAATTCCACCGGCGCATGCTTCGCAAGCTCGACGCCTTGAATATTCAGCACGCTCACGAACACCTGGTCCGCGTTTGCCCCGTTCACGGCCGCGCGAAGACTCTCCGCCTCCGATTCGGGCATGGAGAATTGAACGTACAACTTGTCCGCCTGCACGATGTGTGTGAGCAGGCTCGAGTCGCTCTCTTTCGTGACCAGGCTGCCCTCCGAGCGCACTTCGCGGCTCGTGAGCCCCGCGATGGGCGCCCGGACATCGGTGTAGGAGAGGTCGAGCTCGGCACTGCGCAGCGCGGCCTTCGCCGCTGCAACGTTCGCCTGCGCGCTTTCGAAAGCGGCAACCGCGTTATCGCGGTCTCTCAGGCTGACGAGTTTCTGGTCGTACAGCGCGAGCACGCGATCCCGATCTCGGTCCGCTTGCTGGAAGGTGGCCTGCTGAACGCCCACTTCCGCCCGGGCGCGAGCGGCCTGCGCCTGGAACGGTGCCGGGTCGATCTTGAGCAGCACCTCGTTCGCCTTGACCCGCGCACCTTCGCGATAGAGGCGCTTCAGCAGAATGCCCGACACGCGAGCACGCACTTCCACCTCTCGCACGCCGCGCAGTTGAGCTGCGTGCTCCAAGGAAAGTGCGAGGCCCTGCGGCTGCACCGTTACAGCCCCCACTTCTACTGGAGGCGGTGCCTGAGGCGGCGCTTGCTGGCTGCAAGAGGCAAGGAAAGTGGCGCAAACGACCAATGCCGTCAGCGCATGATGGAAATTCTGCATCGATCCCGGCTCCGGTGGGCGCATGACCGTCATCGGCGCGGCGGCGTCCGAGCCACACTGCGGCCATACGGGAACGGTTCAAAGAGGGGGGCGAACTATAGCCGCCGCGCGTGACGAGGCCAAGCGCGTCGCGGTTTTACTGCGGTGTTCTGAGCGGCAGTCGCGGCGAGCCGCACATGCGCGGCAGCGCCGGATTCAGCGTCTCTTCAGAACGACCAGTTCTATGCCCGGCGGGGGAAGGGGCGCGTGCAGGCGAATGTTCGGGCCGCGCTGCTCGCTGCTGTCCACGAGCTTGAAATCGTCGCTGGCGGAGATTCGATAGCGCTCCACAGAGTAGACACTGTCTGCGGGCAGGTGATCGACCGTCAGGTCGTACCCGGCGTTGTCACGGTACGTGACGCTGCGCCGCTGCAGCAGCTTCACTTCGAACGCTCCGGTGATGCTCAGAACGTCAGGTCCTTTGCGCGGGCCGAGCATGTCCGCCGGAATCTGGTAGTTACTGATCAGTACCTGCAGTGTTCGCCCGTCGCCCGAGCGTCCGGCCTGAACGGCGAACCCATCCAGATCCGCACCGGTGGCCGCGAGCCTGAGGGGCGTGTCTTTCATGCGGCCGAGCGCGATGAGCGCGTGACCGGTCTTGTCCGGTGTGGTGCCGCCTTTGCCGAACACGTTGTCCGTGCGATAGATCGCGGAGACGTCGATGGGCGCATCCTGCATATAGATGAGCGAGGAGGTAATGAAACCTGCGCGCTGGAGCGGCCCCGGCATGGGATCGACCAGCCCGTAGTTCCACTCATCGAGCACGCTGCGCGTTTTCTTGAAACCGTACTGGTCGAGACGCGCGCGAACCGCTTGCCCCACACGCACGAAGTCCTGCGGATCGTTGGAGTCCGTGGCGTACCAGTGCCAGGAATAGAAATCCAGTGGCACCTTGCGATCGCGCACGTATTGCAGGAAGTCGTCGACGTAAGGGTTTGCGTCGTTCGGCCGCGCGATGGCCGGGCCGCCCACCAGCGCACTCGCGTCCGCCTCTTTCACGGCGCGGGCCACTTTCTCGTACAACTCGAAATAGTGTGGGGCGGTGCCGCTCCAGAACAGCTTGCCGAGATCGGGCTCGTTCCACACTTCCCAATAGCGGATGCGATAGCGAAAGCCGTCGGCCCAGCCGTGGTTGTAGTGAAGCACGATGTGCTTCGCGGCCTGTGCGTACCGGTCCAGGTCCTGCGGCGGCTCGACGTTCGAGCCTTCGCTGCGGCCGAGCCGGAAAATGACCTCGGCGCCCACGCCTTTGATGGAGGCGATCAGCCGGTCCGTGGGGCCGAAGTGGTAGCTCTTCGGGTTGTTTGGGTCGGCCTTGGGATTGGGAAAGATGCTCAGGCGCGTGCGCTCGGCATCGATGAGCACGCCGGGCGCGTCGGGGAAACTCGCGTCGATGTCGCCGGGGCCGTAGGCATCGTGCGTGCGGATGAGATCAATGCGCGCCTCGCGATAGCCCGCCGTGGCGTCGGTTTCGTTTGGCACGTTCCAGCCGCCGAACGCGAAGCGCTCGGGTTTGTGAAAGCCGTGCGCGGGCGCGCCGTTCACACCTTGCAGCGGGCGCAGCTTGCCCAGCGGTTTCGCGCTTGCGTCGATGTGAATCTGCCGTAGCCCGGCTGTGGGCTCGGGCCGGGGCTGAGGCGATACGTTGGCTTTGGCTGCGTCGGTTGCGCCGGCAAGCGGGGCAATCAGGAGCGCGGCTATGAGGAGGCTGTATACACATTTCATGTTGCATGAATTCTAGCTCTAGCCGCCCGGCGATTGAGGGCTCTTGATTGCAGCCTGAAGAGCCCTCACTCGCCGGGCGGCTGAGAGAGAAATTCTCGAGCTACAGCCGCGCAGGCGCACCTTCACAATTGACAAGCTGATGGCGCCGGTCTTTATAGTAGTGATGCTCTCCAGTTCACGACGTGGAAACATTCCTTGAACGATCCCACGGGCACGGTCGAAGTGGCGCTGTCGCATGCGGCGCGGCTGCTCGAGTCCGAGCCTGCGATGGCAGCGGAACAGGCCGCGGAGATTCTCAAAGTCATTCCCAATCATCCGGCGGCGCTCATGTTGCTGGGCGCGGCACGCCGCGCGCTGGGGGATGCGGCCGGCGCGCTCGCAATTCTCGAGCCTCTGGCGAAAATACATTCCCAGTGGGCGGGGGCGCAGTACGAGCTGGCTCGCGCGTACGGGCGCAATGCCCAGGGCGATGCCGCCGTCGCCGCGCTTCGGCGCGCGGTGGCATTGCAGCCGGAGATGCCCGATGCGTGGCGCGCGCTCGGCGATCATCTGACAGCCATTGGCGATGCGCACGGCGCGGACGAGGCATACGCCCGCAGCATTCGCTACTCCACTCACGATCCGCGGTTGATGGAAGCGGGTATACATCTCGTCGAAGGACGCATCGCTCAGGCCGAAGCGTTACTGCGCGCGCACCTCAAGCAGTTTCCCACCGATGTCGCGGCGATTCGCATGCTCGCCGAAGTGGCGGGGCGCCTCGCGCGTTATGCGAACGCCGAGAATCTGCTCACGCGCTGCCTCGAGCTCGCGCCCAGCTTCCTGCCCGCGCGATATAACTACGCCGTGGTCCTGCACCGGCAGCACAAGTCGGCAGAAGCGCTGGCTGCAATAGATCGCGCCCTGGCCACCGAACCGCGCAATCCGAGCTACCGGAATCTGAAAGCCGCGATTCTGGGGCGCATCGGCGAGTACGACGCATCCATCCGCCTCTATGGCGAGGTGCTCGAGGAATATCCGAACCAGGCGAAAGTCTGGATGAGCTATGGGCATTCGCTGAAGACGGCGGGGCAGCAGCCGGAGTCCATCGAGGCCTATCGCAAGAGCATCGAGCGGGAGCCGCGCCTCGGCGAAGCGTGGTGGAGTCTTGCGAACCTGAAGACCTTCCGTTTCACGACAGAGGATGTCGCGGAGATGGAAGTGCAGCTCGCGCGCGAGGATCTGACGGATGAAGACCGCGTGCACTTTCACTTCGCCGCGGGCAAGGCGCTCGAAGATCGCGAGCGCTACGCGGAATCGTTCCGACACTACGGGCAGGGCAACGCCCTGCGGCGCGCGGTCATCGACTACAACCCCGATCGCACCACG
The DNA here is from genome assembly GCA_040007735.1 of Gammaproteobacteria bacterium. GTDB lineage: Bacteria > Pseudomonadota > Gammaproteobacteria > Steroidobacterales > Steroidobacteraceae > JADGHX01. The sequence continues at coordinate 7,476 of JBDTUL010000100.1, forward strand.
GACCACGTGCGCCGCTCCCGGGCGCTGTTCACTCCGGAGTTCTTTGCCGAGCGCGCAGGCTTCGGCGCGCCGGACCGCGACCCGATTTTCATCGTCGGGCTGCCGCGAGCGGGCTCGACTCTCATCGAGCAGATTCTCTCCAGCCACCCGCAGGTGGAAGGGACCATGGAGCTGCCGGATATACCCACACTGGCTCGCAGCCTGGGGGACCGGCATCGCAAGGGTGAGAGCGCTACCTATCCCGAAACCCTCGCAAGCCAGGGCATGAAAGATTTTCACGCATTGGGTGAGCGTTTCTTGAGCGGCACCCGCATCCAGCGCAAAACCGATGCGCCGTTCTTCATCGACAAGATGCCGAACAACTTCGCGCACATCGGGCTCATTCACCTGGCCCTGCCGAACGCTAGGATCATCGACGCCCGGCGTCACCCGCTCGGCTGCTGCTTTTCGGGGTTCAAGCAGCACTTCGCCCGGGGCCAGCACTTCACGTACGACCTGAGCGAGATCGGCCGTTATTACCGCGATTACGTGGCGCTGATGGCTCATTTCGACGCCGTATTGCCCGGCCGGGTATTCCGTGTGTTCTACGAGACAATGATCGAGGACACCGAAACCGAGGTGCGCCGGCTGCTGGCGTATTGTGGCCTGCCGTTCGATGCGCGCTGCCTGCGGTTCTACGAGAACGAAAGAGCTGTGCGAACAGCCAGTTCCGAGCAGGTTCGCCAGCCCATATTCCGGGAAGGTCTCGGCCAGTGGCGCCACTACGAGCCATGGCTCGGCCCTCTGCGGGAGGCGCTTGGTCCCACGCTCGCTGTCTATCCGGACGTTCCCCCCTGTTGAACTAGTGTTCAAATAGCCCGCGACACGGCTACACTCGCGCTACAACAAATCGGGGAGGTCACCCATGACACGCAGCCGACGCCGCAAGCTCGAGCGACTCAACGCCACCGGCCGGAGCCGAAAAACGCTGAAACACGCGTCTTTTGCGTCAGCGCTGCTGGCCGGAATTCCCGCCGCTTTCGCGCAGACCCCGAGCAACGGAGGGCTCGAAGAAGTTGTTGTATCTGCGCAAAAGCGCGATGAAAGCCTGCAATCCGTGCCTGTGAGCATCACGGCGCTCGGCACCGCGAAGCTCGAAGAGCTCCACGTCACCGACTTCAACGATTACGCGAAGTTTCTCCCCAGCCTCACCTATCAAACCCTCGGGCCAGGCGCCGCGTCGGTTTACATGCGCGGGGTGGCAAGCGGCGAGAATTCGAACCACTCCGGCCCGCAGCCGAGCGTAGGTATCTATCTCGACGAGCAGCCCATCACTACCATTCAGGGCGCGCTCGACGTTCACGTCTACGACATTGCGCGCGTGGAAGCGCTGGCCGGTCCCCAGGGCACGCTGTATGGCGCAAGCTCGCAGGCGGGCACCATCCGCATCATCACGAACAAGCCGGACCCTTCAGGCTTCAAATCCGCGTACGACCTCAGTGTGAACACTGTGGATCACGGCGGCACCGGTTACTCCGGCGAAGGGTTCGTGAACATACCGATCTCGTCCAACGCGGCCATTCGGCTGGTCGGCTGGCGCACGCACGATGCGGGGTTCATCGACAACCTTGCCGGCACGCGCACGTTCCCGACCGCGGGCATTACGCAGAACAACGCCGCCATTGCGAAGAAGGACTACAACGACGTCGATACCACCGGTGGCCGGGCGGCGTTGAAAGTCGATCTGAACGACACCTGGACCATCACGCCCGCAGTCATGGGGCAGCGCCAGGAAGCGAACGGCTCGTTCGGGTTCGACCGCAGCCGGGGCGATCTCGCCGTCGTGCACTTTCTGCCGGAGAGCACTCGCGATCACTGGGTGCAGGCTGCGCTCACCGTCGAGGGGCACTTCAGCAATTTCGATGTCACGTATTCCGGCGCGCACCTGAATCGGCACTTCGACAGCAGCCTGGACTACTCGGACTATTCTTACTTCTACGACGTGCTGTCCGGCTCGGTGGCCTACAACAACGCGGGCGAGCTCATCGACCCGTCGCAGGGCATCGAGGGTCGCGACCGCTTCACGAAGCAGAGCCACGAGATTCGCATCTCCACCGCGAAGGAGCGGCGGCTGCGCGCGGTTGGCGGGCTCTTCTTCCAGCGCCAGACGCACAACATCGAGCAGAACTATCACATCGCCGGGCTCAACGATGCGAACTCGGTGACCGGCTGGCCGGGCACCATCTGGCTCACGGAGCAGCTGCGTGTCGATCGCGACTACGCCGTGTTCGGCGAGCTCACGTACGACATCACGGACAAGCTTGCCGTCACCGGCGGCGCGCGTCACTTCAAAGCCAAGAATTCGATCGAGGGATTCTTCGGTTACGCCGCAGCGACCAGTGACAACTACGGTGAGAACCTGTGCGGCGATCCTTCGACGTGGGTGCCGTTCCGAGGCGCGCCTTGCGAGAATCTCAATAATTCCGTGGAAGATTCCGGCACCACGCCACGCGTGAACTTCACCTACAAGATCACGCCGGACCACATGGTTTACACCACGTTCTCGAAAGGCTTCCGGCCGGGTGGCGTCAATCGCAACGGCACGTTCCCGCCCTACAAGCCGGACTATCTGACGAACTACGAGATCGGCTGGAAAACCAGCTGGATGAACAATCGCCTGCGCATCAACGGCGCCGTGTTCCAGCAGGAGTGGAAGGACTTCCAGTTTTCCTTCCTGCCCCCGGGAGGCTCAGGCCTCACGGTCGTGGAGAACGCCGGCCAGGCGCGCATCAAGGGCATCGAGTCGGATATCAGCTGGGCGGCCACCGGCGCGTTGACGATCTCCGGGGGCTTCGCACTGCTCGATCCGCGGCTCACCGAGAACTACTGTGACACGCCGGGCCCGAACGGCGAGACGGTCACGGACTGCGATGAACCGGCGGCGAGGAAGGGCATCCAGCTGCCGGTTTCCGCGAAGTTCAAATCGAACCTCACCGCGCGCTACGGCTTCGGGCTCGCCGGCGGCGAGGCGCATGTGCAGGGCTCCCTCATCTATCAGGGGCGGGTCTGGTCCGATCTCACCGCGGCGGATCGAGCCGTTCTCGGCTCGCAGAGCCCGTACGCGCTCGCCGATTTCTCCTTCGGCCTGAACCGTGGTCCGTACTCGTTCGATATCTTCCTCAAGAACGCCTTTGACAAGCGGGCGCAGCTTTATCGGTACGCCCAATGCGTGGCGTCCACCTGCGGTGGAACGCCCTACCTGAACACCACCACGCCGCGGCTCATCGGCGTGCAGTTCGGGCAGAAGTTCTGATGTGCTGGGGGCCGTGGCCGCCTTGCCGGCGCGCCACGGTCCAGCGGTCCCGCCAGGGCGCCGTTTGCTGAATGTCCACGCTTTTCCCCATGGCGCGAACGCTGTCTCAATTTGGGCGCATCGGCTGCCCCGATTCTGTGCACCGCGCCCCGCCTGCGAAGCCTGACCGCCACCGATAATTCCGCCTCGACAGGATGCGGAGAACAGGTCAGCCCGACCTCACGGTATGACGCGGGAATCCCCCAGCTCACAGAGCGGCTCGCCGGAGTCGAGGCTGCCTCGTGCGCCACGGCGCCTCGTGGGGCTGCGCGCGTTGGGGATGGTCGCAGCGACATGACCGGCGCCGCCACCGCAGTCGCGAGCGAGCTCGAACTCCGCATCGCGCAGCGAACAAACGAGCTCGCGGAGCAACGTTTCGACGAGCGCCGGCGCACCGCCGACCGCATGTTCCTGTGGCTGCTGCTTGCGCAATGGGCCTTCGCAATCGCGCTTGCGGCCCTGGTAACACCCTATTCCTGGAACGGCGCGGTCCGCTCCGGTAACCTGCCTATGCAGATCGCCGTGCTGTTGGGCGGTCTGATCAATTCGCTCCCCCTCGCGCTCATCGTACTGCGGCCCGGCTGGACCGGCACGCGGTATTCGGTTGCCATCGCGCAGATGCTGTGGTCGGGCATCCTGATTCATCTCACCGGCGGGCGGATCGAAACGCACTTCCACGTCTTCGGGTCGCTTGCGTTCCTCGCCTTCTATCGCGACTGGCGCGTGCTCGTGCCGGCCACGATTACCATTGCAGCGGACCACGCGCTGCGGGCTGCATTCTGGCCCGAAACGGTGTTTGGATCGCTCGGCCCACAGTGGTGGCGCGTGCTCGAGCACGTGGGGTGGGTAGCGTTCGAAGACGTCATTCTCGTGTATGGCTGCATTCGCAGCCTGAGTTTGTACCGCGCGCTCGCGGAGCGTGAAGCGCGGCTCGAAGTGGCGCATTCGAGCGTGGAACGGCAGGTAGTCGAGCGCACACAGCAGCTGGAAGCGGAAATTGCCGAGCGGCGCGCGCGCGAAGAAGAGCTCAAGGCGGCCCGCATGGCCGCCGAAGCCGCAAGCCACGCCAAGAGTGAGTTCCTGGCCAACATGAGCCATGAGATCCGCACGCCGATGAATGGTGTGCTGGGTTTTACCAATCTGCTGCTGGATACACGCCTGGATAGCGAACAGCTCGAGCACGTGCAGATCATCCGCCAGTCCGGCGAGACGCTGCTCACCATCATCAACGACATCCTGGATTTCTCGAAGGTGGAAGCGGGCAAGCTCACCGTCGAGAACGTGCCCTTCGATCTGCGCCAGGCGGCGCAGCAGGTGGTCGAGCTCCTGGCACCCCAGGCGGAACAGAAAGGCCTGGAGCTCGTGCTGCAGGTGAGCGCCGATCTGCCCGAGACGTTCATGGGAGACCCGGGCCGTGCGCGCCAGGTGCTGATGAACCTCATCGGCAACGCCATCAAGTTCACGCGCCAGGGCCACGTGCTCGTCGAGGTAGAGCTCCTGCGTCCCCTTCACGTGGATGGCAAAGACGAGGCACGCTGCACCGTGACCGACACCGGTATCGGCATTCCTCGCGAAAAACAGTCCCTGCTGTTCCGTGAATTCTCGCAGGCAGATGCATCGACCACGCGTCACTTCGGCGGCACTGGCCTCGGACTTGCGATCTCCCGTCGCCTCACCGAGTTGATGGGCGGCAAGGTGGAGTTCAGCAGTGAAGTCGGTGTCGGCTCGAAGTTCTGGTTCACCTTGCCGGCGCCGGTGGGTGCGGCGGCCGCTCCGCCCAGCCAGCCCGCTGCGCCAGAACTGGCAGACATGCGCGTGCTGATCGTTGATGACCTGCACATCAACCGAACGCTGCTGGTGAAGCAACTGAGCTCGTGGGGCATCAGCCACGAAGCAGTGCAATCCGGCGGGCGAGCTCTGGAGGCGTTGCGCCGGGCGCGTGCCGAGAACAAACCTTTCGACATCGCGCTGCTCGATTTCCTGATGCCCGAGATGGATGGCCTCGAGCTCGGCCAGCTGATCAAAGCGGACGCGTCGATTGCGGGCACGGCGCTGGTGATGCTCACCTCGGGAAGCCACAAATCCGCTGCGGACTCGTTCCTGCTCGCGGGATTCAGCGTGTTCCTGTCGAAGCCGGTGGTTCGGCCGAGCCAGTTGTTCGACGCGCTCATTCAAGCCTGGAATGCGCACCCGTCTCGCGCACAGACCTTGGTGGCGGAGAGCGCGGCTGCCGCACAGCGTGCCGGTGCCGGCGCTACTTTGCCGAACGTGGCCGCGACGCCCGTGGCGCGCACAGCGCCGCAGTTCAAAGCACTGGTGGCCGAAGACAATGTGGTCAATCAGCGCCTGGTGAAACGGATGCTGGAAACGATCGGCTGCGCGGTGGACCTGTCGGAAGACGGCGAGCAGGCCGTGGCCATGGCATTGCAGGGGCACTACGACGTCGTGGTCATGGATTGCTTCATGCCCGGGATGGACGGCTACCAGGCGACCGCGCAGATACGCAAAGGCCAGCAGGAAGCGGGCGTGCCCCGCGTGCCGATCATCGCGCTGACGGCCAACGCTTTGCCGGAGGACCGCGAGAAGTGCCTCGCGGCCGGCATGGACGACTACCTGAGCAAACCCGTACGCAAGGAAGATCTCCAGGCGGCGTTCGCTCGCTTCGGTTTCGATCAGAAGGCGCTTTTGACTACGCCGCCATCGACGCGCAACGCCGAGCCTGTAGTGGCCGACGAAAGCGGGCTCGCCACGTAGGCGACCAGTGAAGCCACCTCGTCCGGGTGCGCAAAGCGCTTGATGAGGGAGGTGGGCCGGCGGGTGTTGAAGAACTCCTCCTCGACTTCGGCCAGCGAGTTCTTTCCCATGCGTTTAGCCATTTCCAGTGCACGCGGATCCTGCGGATCGCGCGTCGGGCCGGGCAGGATGCTGTTCACCGTGACGCCGGTCTTCGCGCAGTCTTCCGCAAGCCCGCGCGCGACCGCGATCTGCGCCGCCTTCGTCATGCCGTAGTGAATGCTCTCCACCGGAACCTGGAGTGCGCTTTCGCTCGAGATGAAAATGATGCGGCCCCAGTTGCGTTGCTTCATGCCCGGCAGGTAGGCGCGGGACAATCGCACTCCCGAGAGCA
>JBDTUL010000101.1:0-13931 GCA_040007735.1 Gammaproteobacteria bacterium
TGCCTGGCAAGCCGACCTCTCGAGGCTGCGCGCGCTGAGCTGTGGCGCCGAACCGATCAATCCGCGCACCGTTGAGAGATTCGTCGGCTCCTTTGCTCGTTGCGGATTGTCGCCCGAAGCGTTCCAGCCGGCGTATGGGCTGGCTGAAGCCACGTTGCTGGTCGCGGCGAAGACCTGCCTCACATCGACCACGCTGCTGACTGTCGACAGTGAATTGCTTACGAGCGGCAGCGTGAATCGCTCTTCCGCGAACACAAAGGCTCCGCGCACTCTCGTCGGCTGCGGCAAACCCATCGTCGGCATGACGGTTTCAATCGTCGACCCGGCGACCTCGGCGCCGCTCGGCGCGGATCGGGTCGGTGAGATCTGGCTGTCAGGCGATTCGATCGGCGTCGGCTACTGGAAGAATCCCGAGGCTTCTGCCATCGCGTTCGATCGAAGGCTCGCGGGCTCGCCCGGCACGCCGCAGCTCAGAACCGGCGATCTGGGTTTTCTACATGACGGCGAAATTTTCATCGCGGGCCGCCTGAAGGATCTGCTGATCCTCCGCGGGCGCAATCACTATCCGCAGGACATCGAGTGGACCGTCGAGCACGCCCACCCGGGCCTGCGGGCAGGATATGGCGCGGCGCTCGCCGTGGACAACGAAGAAGGCGAGCAACTCGTCGTCGTCCAGGAAATCAGCGGCCGGATGACGGACGCGGAGCTGGATGCCGCCATTCGTGCGATACGCACGGCGATCGCGGACGAGCACGATCTGCCGGTACACGCGGTTGCACTGCTGCCCTCCGGCACCATCGCCAAAACCTCGAGCGGCAAGGTTCGCCGGCATTCGTGCAAAGAGGATTTCATTGCAGGCAAGCTGCCGGCGCTGCGCCTGCATCTTCTGGCGACGGCGCTCGCAGAACCGAGCTCGGCGAAACAGTCCCTGTCTCGCGAGCAAGTCATGGAGTCCGCTTCTCGCCGCGAGCAGCAGGCGGCCCTTGAACAGTTCGTGGCGCGGCAGATCGCCGCGCTGACTCGGTCTGGCAACGTGCCGCTGGATTCGTCGCCGATTGCGTGCGGACTCGATTCCCTGTCCGCGTTCCGGCTGCTTCAGGAGATCGAAACGTCGCTCGGCGTGATTCTGCCTGCTGCAAGCGTTCTGGCCGCGCGCTCGCTGCATGCGGTAGCAGAGTCCATTCTCGAGCAACTCGACGGGCAGGCCACGGGCGCAAGCCAATCAGAGTCCGCCGCGACAACGATGACAGCGCTCGATGGCGCTCACCCCGGCGCGCCTTCGCTCATACCACTTTCCACGGCGCAGGAGCGCATGTGGTTCTGGGAACAGTACGCACCCGGGAAATCCATCTACAACATCGCCACCGTGCTGCGGCTCGAAGGGCTGCTCGACGAAGCCGCCTTGTTCGCGAGTCTTCGTGTACTGGTGATGCGCCACGAAGTACTTCGCAGCCGCGTTGTTGCACGCGACGGTCGAGCATGGCAACAGATTACGGATGGCGAATCCTGGGAGCCCACGCGTGTCGCGCTCGACCAGCTTTCGTCCTCAGCAAAGAAAAGCGAGCTGGCGCGTCTCGTCGCTGAGGAAGCGGTCAAGCCCTTTGACCTCAGCACAGCTTCGCCGATGCGGGCAACGCTCGTCGTGCTGAGCGCGCAGGAAAGCCACCTCTTGTGGACGTTCCATCACAGCGCAGTCGATGGCTGGTCGATGATCGCACTGCTGCGTGAGCTGCATACGCTGTATGCCGAATGCGCCACGTCCACGCCGAGCGCGCGGAGCACGCTGCCCCTGCCGTCGCTCAGCTACACCGACTACATTGCCTGGGAACAGCGCTGGCTCGCCACGGGTATTCGTTCGCGCGAGCTCACGTACTGGAAAGCGCAACTCGCTGACGTGCCTGCCACGCTGGATCTTCCTTTCGACTTCCCGCGCCCGGAAATTCAACGCTTCCGCGGCGCCCGCGTGCCCGTGACGATTGGCGCGGCGCTGACCCGTTCGCTTGCTCGAATGGGCCGCGACTGCGGGCTGACGCCGTTCATGCTGATGCTCGCAGGCTGGCAACTGCTGCTGAATCGCTACAGCGGCAGCGACACCGTCGTTGTCGGTTCGCCGATTGCCAATCGACCGCGCAAGGCCTTCGACAACCTGGTGGGATACCTCGCGAACACGGTTGCGCTGCGCGCCGACGTTACGCCGGGGCTGTCCATCGCTCAGTTCCTGTCTCAGATCCGCACGACCGCACTGGCAGCGTACGCGCACTGTCACATTCCGTTCGAAGAAGTGGTCGAAGCGCTGCACCTCGAGCGCGATCCGGATCGCATACCGCTGATCCACGCCATGTTCGTCCTCGAGCCAAACTTTGCGCGCCGCTCGCAGAGTGCCGGACTCACCTTCTCCGTCGTGCCCACCGACTCGCCAGCCGCAAAACTCGATCTCGCGCTCGTCCTGCACGATCACGATGGAACCTTTGCGGGTGCCATCGAGTACAACACCGATCTCTTCGAGCCCGGCACGGTGGCTCGCATGGGCAGGCATCTCATCGCCTTGATCGAAGCGCTTGCGAGCGGCAACGAAGGCGACGTCCAGCGAATCGAGATGCTCGACCCGGCCGAGCGCAATCAACTTCTGGTCAGCGGCAACAGCAAGCTGTCCAGTCACGTGCGTTCGCCGCCGCTCGTGCATTTGCAGTTCGAGCAACAGGCTACGCGCACGCCGAACGCGCTCGCCATGGTCTGCGGAGACCAGCGGCTCACCTATGCGCAACTGAACGATCGCGCGAACAGGCTGGCGCAGACCCTGACCGATCACGGCGTGAGCCCTGACACCTGCGTTGGGTTGTTTCTCGAGCGATCCCCGAACCTGATCGTCAGCATGCTCGCCGTGCTCAAGGCGGGGGGCGCCTATGTGCCACTGGATCCTGACGCACCGCCCCAGCGATCCGCGCTGTTGCTGTCGGAATGCGCGGCACAGATCGTCCTTGCCGGCGGGCATTTGCAGAGCCGACTGCCCACGGGCACCTGGTCGGTGCTCGACGTAACGGCCGAAGCAACCTTCTCGACAACGGCCACCGCCGGAAAGCTGAGCGCCGAATCTGCCCGGCCTGAGCACCTGGCCTACGTCATCTATACGTCCGGCTCGACGGGTCATCCGAAAGGCGTGATGGTCACGCACGGCAATCTCGCGGCGTCCACCGCGGCCCGGCAGGACTACTACCCGGTGGCGCCCGAACGATTGCTGGCGGCGACGGCTTTCACCTTCGACGCGGCGTCAGGCGCGCTGTGGTGGACTCTGGCAAGCGGCGGCGCGCTGGTTCTGCCCGAAGCTGAAAAAGCGGAAGACCTGGCCAACATGCGCTCGCTGATTGCGCGCGAGCAGGTGTCCCATCTCGTCGCTGTTCCCTCCATCTACGATGTGATCCTGGGGCCGGATTCGACGCACGCGGTGGAGTCGCTCCGAGTTGCGATCGTTGGCGGCGAAGCACTGCCTGCCTCACTGGTGGCGAAGCATCGTTCGCGTAACCCAACCGCCGCGCTCTACAACGAATACGGCCCCACGGAGGCCACTGTCTGGGCCAGCGTCTATCGCGTCGATGTCGATAAAGCGATGCGGACGGTGCCGATCGGCAAGCCCGCCGAGCACGCCCGCCTCTACGTTCTGGACGCAGCAGGCAAGTTGGTACCTCCGGGTGTACCCGGCGAGTTGTACATCGGCGGTGCCGGCGTCGCGCGCGGATACCTGCGAGGCGAAGACGAGACTCACCGCGCCTTCATCCCAAACCCGTTCTACGAGGGCGAGCGCCTGTACCGCACGGGCGATTTCGTGCGCTGGGCGCCCGACGGCAATCTCATGTTCCTCGGCCGTCGCGACGGCCAGGTGAAGCTGCACGGCTTCCGCATAGAGCTTGGGGACATCGAACAATCTCTGCTCACCCTGCCAGGAGTGGCGAGAGCCGCGGTTCTGCTTCGCGCTGAAGAAGGCACGAGTCCTCGCCTCGTCGCGTACGTCGAGAATCGGCACGAGGCGAAACTCACTTCCACAGTGATGCGCGAGCAGCTGCGGGAGCGGCTGCCGTCCAAAATGATTCCGGGCAGCTTTGTGATTGTCGAGCGACTGCCCACGCTGACGAGCGGAAAGATCGACCGCGCAGCGCTGCGGGCGCTGACGGCCGCCGAACACACTATCGACAAAGCTACCCCGCCCCGCACGCCCGTCCAAGAACGGCTCGTGCAGGTGTGGTCGGATGTGCTCGGCCGCCAAAACATCGGCATCCACGACAACTTCTTCGAGATCGGCGGCGATTCCATTCTGAGCTTGCAGATTGTCGCGCGCGCCCAGCGTGCAGGCATTCACATCACGCCGCGCCAACTGTTTCAGCACCAGACCATAGCTGCGTTGAGCACTGTGGCCGACACCGCGGTGGCTCGAACCACGGCGAACGGGCCCGAGACGGGCGATGTGCCACTGCTGCCAATACAGCGTTGGTTCTTCGAACAGCAGTTCCGGGATCAGCATCACTGGAACCAGAGCATGCTGCTGGAGCTGACAGCGCCACCGGATCTGGAACACCTGCAGTCCGCCTTCCAGGCGGTGGTCGCGCATCACGACGCGTTTCGTTTGCGCTTCATAGCGACACCCGAAGGCTGGCAACAGCGTTACGCCGCAGAGTCGGCGGTGGCGCCTTTCGATCGTGCCGATTTATCGGATACCCCTGATGGCGAGGAACCCGCGCGTATTGCTGAAGCCACAGTGCCCTTCCACACAGGGTTCGATTTGCAGCACGGCCCGCTGGTTCGCGCCGCCTATCTGGATTTCGGATCCCGGCGTTCCGGCCGCCTGCTGCTAGTCGCGCATCATCTGGTCGTGGATGGCGTGTCGTGGCGGGTGCTTCTCGAAGATCTGGATCTGGCGTACAGCCAACTGCTCGCTGGGCAACAGGTGGAATTGCCGCCTGCCACCGCGTCGCTAAAGCAGTGGGGACAGCAGCTCACGGAGTACGCTCAGTCTCCCGCTGCGCTGGCCGCGGTTTCGTACTGGAGCGCGACTCCAATGGCCGCCGCCTTGTCAGCCGACGCTGGATCGAACGCCGAAAACGTTGAATCCTCCGCCGCCAGCGTCGTCGTCACGCTGCCGGCGACGGAAACTCACGAATTGCTGACGCAGGCTTCCGCTGCGTACAACACTCAGATAACCGACATATTGCTTGCCGCGCTGGCGATCGCTTTGAGACGCCGCACCGGCGACAGTCGCCTGCCTGTCATGATCGAAGGGCACGGGCGGCAGGAAGAAATCGACGGCCTCGACGTATCACGCACTGTTGGCTGGTTTACGTCGCAGTACCCGATCTCGCTCAACATCGGGACGACTTTCGCGCAGGGCGAGATCCTCAAGTCTGTAAAAGAGCAGATGCGTGCGATTCCCGCGAAAGGCGCGGTTTACGGCGTCGTGCGCTATCTCGCGCCGACGAGCGCCGCCGCTCGAAGCCTGAACACAACGTCCGCGCCGCAGATCGGTTTCAACTATCTGGGGCAGCTCGACCCGGCGCTTGCCGCCTCGTCACAGCTCCGATTCGCACGCGAAAGCACGGGGCTGCCTCGCAGTCCGCGTGCGCATCGCGCGAATGCCATCGATATCGATTCAATGATCCTCGGCGGTTGCCTGCAGTTGCGCTGGACGTTCAGCCGCAACCTGCATCGAGCCGAAACCATTACCGCGCTGGCTAACGACTACGTGGCGACGCTGCGCGAGTTGATACGCCACTGCCTGTCCGCCGATGCCGGCGGCTACACGCCCTCCGACTTCGCGCTCGCCGGTCTCTCGACGGACGAGCTCGCGGAGATTCTGTCCGACCTGTCCGAGTCCAAGTGATACGCATCCGATGAGTAGTCCCGCGATCGAGGATATCTACCCGCTCAGCCCGCTACAGCAAGGCATTCTCTTCCATTGCCTGATGCAGCAGGACGGAGGGATGTACTGGACGCAGTTCGGCTTCACCCTCAGCGGCAAGCTCGACACAGCTCTCCTGCGCAGCGCGTGGCGCGAGACGATTGCGCGACACGCCGTCCTGCGCTCGGTGTTCCTGTGGGAACGGCGCGATCGACCGCTTCAAGTGGTGATGAAAGATGCCGAGCCTCACTGGACCGAGCTCGACTGGAGCGACTGCACGCAAGGGGAACAACAGCAACGGCTGCACTCCTTTCTGGAGGCGGACCGCCTGGCTCCGCAGAAACTCGCGCAGGGGCCGCTCAGCCGATACGCGCTGATTCGCCTCGCGCCGGACCGCTATCGCTTCGTGTGGAGCGCGCATCACATTCTGCTCGACGGCTGGTCCCTGCCGCTCGTTCTGAACGAAGTGCTCGATCGATACGATCGCATGGTCGCCCGAGAGCCATTCGCGGCGCCTGCTGTGGGGCGCTACAAGAACTACATTGAATGGCATTCGAAGCAGGAGTGGACCGAGGCAGAGAAATTCTTTCGCCCACACCTGGCGGGCGTCAAGTCGCCGACGCCACTCGGCATGGATGGTATTGCGGACGCGCCGGAGGAATTGCATTCCGGATACGAATCGCAGCGGCTCACCCTGAACAGCGAAGCGTCCGAAACGCTGAAGACCTTCGCGCGAAAGCAGAGAGTCACCGTCAACACACTCATGCAGGCGGCCTGGGGCCTGCTTCTGCATCGCTATAGCAGCGAATCCGATGTGCTCTTCGGTGTAACTCTCTCTGGCCGCTCCGCCCCCGTCGAGAACATCGCCTCCACCGTCGGGCTGGTCATCAACTCATTGCCGATGTGCCTGCGCATCGAGGGCAGCCGCACGCTGAGCGCGTGGCTGCAGGACGTTCAGAAGAGCCAGATGAGCCTGCAGCAGTTCGAGCACGTGCCGCTGGTCGAAGCGCAGCGCTGGAGCGAGATTCCCCGCGGCAAGCCGTTGTTCGAGAGCCTGCTCGTGTTCGAGAACTATCCGGTGCGCGCCGGATGGGAGAATCGGCCCTCCGGCATTCAGCTAAGTGAAGTCGGCAGCCGCGAGCGCGACAGCTATCCGCTCACGCTCGTGGTGCACGCAGGCGCGCAAATTCAGATGCAGATTGCATACGACTGCTCGCGCTTCTCCGCGCGTGCCGTTGAACGCTTGCTCGAGCACCTGGCCAATCTGCTGCGAGCTTTCGAGGCGGGTGCCGACGAGCGCATCGCCAGTCTCAAGATGCTGAGCCAAACCGAACTCGACCTGCTTGCGTCCTGGAGTCCCGAGCCTGCCGCTGCATTGAAGACCGCCCTCCCCGTTCATGTGCAGTTCGAGCAGCATGCGGCCCGAACACCCGACGCACTCGCCGTTGCCTGCGGAGACGTGCAACTCTCGTATGGTGAACTCAACCGGCGCTCCGACCTGCTGGCCGCCAGATTGAGCGCACTCGGGGTGCAAACCGACACGCGGGTAGCGGTTTGTCTCGATCGCTCGGCTGAGCTGGTCGTGAGCTTCCTGGCCATTCTCAAGGCCGGCGGCGCCTACGTTCCGCTCGACCCAGATGCGCCTCGCACGCGGCTAACCCATCTGCTGGAAGACTCGGCGGCGCATATTGTATTGACGCTACGAGCGCTACACGGCCGCGTGCCAGCCGGCCCGTGGAGCACGGTTTGCCTGGATGACCCTCCGACACAGGGCGTTGCTTCGCCTGCAGAGACGCAAGTCGCGCCAATCCGTGCGGATCAACTCGCCTACATCATCTACACATCGGGTTCGTCCGGGCGGCCCAAGGGCGTCGCCGTTACTAACGGAAACCTAGCTGCCTCCACCGCTGGCCGACAGAGTTACTACCGGGACGCTCCGCAACGCCTGATCGCAACGACCGCTTTTACGTTCGATGCGACGACCGGCGCTGTGTGGTGGACACTTTGCAGCGGCGGCACATTCATCGTGCCCGAGCCCGAGCGTGCTGAAGACGCCCGATACCTCGGACGGCTGATCGAGCGCACGCGCGCCACGCACTTCGTATCCGCCACCCCGATCTACGGAATGCTCGTTCGCGAGAGGGCCCCCGAGCAATGGTCGTCGCTTCGCGCGGTGATCGTCGGCGGCGAAGCGCTCTCCGGTACGCTGGTTCGCGACCACTATGCCCAGCTTCGCGAGACGACTCTTTTCAATGAGTACGGCCCGAGCGAGGCAACCGTGTGGGCCACCGTGTTCCAGACCAACGCGGCAGACGCAGATTCAAAGATTCCGATTGGCCGCCCCGCGCCCCACACACGCCTGCATGTTCTCGATCGCTTTGCGCAGCCTCTGCCCATCGGTGTGGCCGGTGAGCTATGCATCGGCGGGCCCGGCATCGCTCGTGGCTATCTGAACCTCTCACGGACCAACGCCGAACAGTTCATCGGCAGCCCCCTCCGCCCGGGCGAGCGCCTGTACCGGACGGGCGATCTCGTGCGCTATCGAGCCGATGGCAACCTGATTTTTCTCGGGCGTCGCGACAGCCAAGTGAAGTTGCGCGGTGTCCGCATCGAGCTGGGCGAAATCGAGCAGTGCCTCATGGCGCTTGCGGGCGTAGGCCGCGCCGTGGTGATATTGAGCGAGGCACCTTCAATCGAGCCTCGCCTGGTTGCCTATGTCGAGCCGCAGCTCGGCGGCGTGCTCTCGGATCGGCAGCTGAAGGCGACGCTGCGCAACCAGTTGCCCGCGGCACTGGTTCCCAGCGCGTTCATCGTGATGTCGCGCCTGCCAACCCTGGCCAGCGGCAAGATCGATCGGCACTCCCTTCCCGCGCCCGAACGAGAAACGGCGCGTCCGCCCCACACCCCGCCACGAGACCCCATCGAAGCGGCGCTGTGTGAGATCTGGCGCGAAGTGCTGCGCGTGGAAGACCTGGGCATCCACGACAACTTCTTCGAGCTCGGCGGCCATTCGCTGTTGGCCACGCAGGCCATCTCACGAATCCGCGAGACACTGCAGGCACCCCTTCCGCTCAGAAAGCTATTCGAGGCGCCGACGGTTGCCGAGCTCGCGCGCGAAGTGGCGAAGGCACGCGATGCGCATGCCTCCGAGAGCCCTGAAACGGTCATCGAAATTCTGCCGCGAGATCGTGCGCTGCCCGTGTCGTTCTCACAGCGGCGCATGTGGTTCATCCAGCAAATGGACCCTCAGGCCACGGCATACAACATGCCGTTCGCCATACGGCTGACCGGCCCGCTGGATAAGCTTGCACTATCCGATGCTTTGCAGGCGATCGTGGATCGTCATGAAACCTTCCGCACCACGTTCTCACTCGTCGGCGGCGAACCGGCCCAGATCATCGCCGCCACCGGGTCTTCGCGGGTCGAGTCCATGGACCTGCGTCACTTCCCGCCAGCCGATCGATCCGTCGAGGCCGCGCGCATTTTCAGAGACGCGGCGACCTCGCCGTTCGATCTGGAGAAGGGGCCGCTGAGTCGCTTCCTGCTCGTGCAGCTCGACGACGCCGATCACGTCATGCTGTGGCTGATTCATCACGCCATCGGCGATCAATGGTCGGCGGGAATCATGTTCCGCGAGCTCGCGGCACTCTATCGCGCACGCGTGACGGGTCAGCCTGCGACGCTCGAGCCGCTGCGCGTTCAGTACGCAGACTTCGCGGCCTGGCAGCGGCAGCATCTGGGCGGCGACGCCCTGGCGGACGACCTGACCTACTGGCGCAGCAAACTCGCCGGCCTCAGTGTCGCCAGCCTCCCGATGGACCGGCCGCGCCCGGCTCGCCAGACCTATCGCGGATCCTTCGTCGCTGCGACTCTGGCGCCCGCAACGTTGACAGGGCTGAAGCGCATGGCGGTCCGTCGAGGCGCCACGCCGTTCATGTTGCTGCTCGCCGCGTTCAAGACGCTCATCGCACGCTACAGCGGGCAATTCGACGTCGCCATCGGCGCCCCCATCGCCAACCGCACCCGGCTCGCGACAGAGAATCTGATCGGTACGCTCGTCAACACGCTGGTGATGCGCACCGCGTTCGAAGACGACCCGACGTTTACAGACATGCTCGCACGAGTGCGCACCACCGCCCTGGAGGCGTATGCGCACCAGGACGTGCCATTCGAGCGGCTAGTGGAGGAGCTCGCAGGCAATCGAGACGCCAGCCACTCCCCTCTTGTGCAGGTGCTGTTCAACGTGCCGAACGCGCCGGTGCGCGACATCGCACTCGACCCCATCAAGATCGAACTGTTCGACTTCGACCACGGCTCCGCTCAGTTCGACCTGGCGCTGACGGTCGAAACGCAACTCTTCGGACGCGCCTACCTGGCCTACTCCACAGATTTGTTCGAGCATGAGACCGCGCAGCGCATGCTCGACAATTTCGTCGGGCTCGTCGAGCAGATTGTCGCGGACCCGGAAAAGCGCCTCTCGAGCTATCGGCTCACCTCTGCGCTCGAGCGCCATCGCATGGTCGACGAGTGGAATCGCACAGGCGGTGACTATCCTCAGAACCAGCGCACCGACGAACTGGTGACTGAGCAGGCGGCCCGCACGCCCCACGCCACTGCAGTGAGCATGGGGGACCGCCGACTGACGTACGCAGCGCTCGATGCGCGTGCCAACCAGCTTGCGAGGGTTCTGCAATCTCGCGGGATCGGCGCAGGCGCACTAGTCGGTGTGAGCCTCGAACGCTCGCCAGATATGGTCGTAGTGCTGCTTGCCGTCATGAAGGCCGGCGCCGCGTATGTGCCGCTGGATCCCGCCTTCCCGGCCGAGCGGCTGAAAGTGACCGCGCTAGACGCCGGGCTTGCCGCGTTGATCACGGAGCAGCAACTGCTCGCGATATTCCCGGACATGCCGGGCCAGACCCTTTGCATCGAAGATCTCTGGCGCGAATGCGCATCTCAGTCGACAGCGGGCCTCGAGGGCCACGGCTCGACAGACGATCTGGCCTACGTGCTCTACACATCCGGTTCGACGGGCAGACCGAAGGGCGTCGAGATTCCGCATCGGGCGCTTACGAATTTTCTCTGGTCGATGCGCGATAAGCCGGGCTGCGCCGAGCACGACACGCTGCTCTCGGTCACTACGCTCTCGTTCGATATTTCCGGGCTCGAGGTGTATCTGCCGCTGATCGTTGGCGGCCGCATCGAGATCGCGAGCCGCGAGCAGCTGAGCGATGCGCGCGCGCTGATCGAGCGCATCGACTCCGTACGCCCGACCATCATGCAGGCGACTCCGGCAACCTGGCGCATGCTGCTGGACGCTGGCTGGTCCGGCAACTCCGCATTGAAAATACTCTGCGGCGGCGAAGGCCTGCCACAAGAGCTGGCCACCGCGCTGCTGGATCGCTGCAACTCGCTCTGGAACATGTATGGCCCGACAGAGACCACCATCTGGTCCACGCTCGAGCGCATCGAAGCGGGCGCGCAGGAAATCACCATCGGCCGGCCCATCGCGAACACGTCCGTACACATCCTGGACAAGATGCTCGAGCCGGTGCCGGTTGGCGTTGCGGGTGAGCTCTACATCGGAGGCGACGGGCTTGCGCGCGGCTATCACAACCGACCAGACCTCACTGCCGAACGCTTCGTGACAGACCCGTTCTCGCCGGTTCCGGGAGCGCGCCTCTATCGCACGGGCGATCTCGCCCGATACCGCCCCGACGGGCGCATCGTTCATCTCGGGAGGCTGGATTTCCAGGTAAAGATTCGCGGCTTCCGCATCGAGCCCGGCGATGTCGAGAGCGCACTCGCCGCGCACCCGGCCATCGCACAGGTCGTGGTCGCCGGAAAAGACGATCGGCGCGGTGCGCAGCAGCTCGTGGCCTATCTGATTGCGCGTGGTGAGAACCAACCCGGCAGCGGCGACCTGCGCGCCTTTGCCAATGCGAGGCTGCCCGCATACATGGTGCCGTCGCAGTTTATCTTCGTGGATGAATTCCCCCTCACCGCAAACAACAAGATCGACACCAGGGGACTGCCGGACCCGGGGGCGCTTGCGATCGCGAGCGATGCGCCGCGCATCGAGCCACGCGATCAGCTCGAAATGCAGCTCGCCTCGCTGTGGACGCAGGTGCTGGGCACGAGCGATATCAGTGTTCGCGACAACTTCTTCGATCTCGGCGGGCATTCGCTGAAAGCCGTGACGATGTTTGCCGGTATCCAGCAGAGATTCGGCGTGCAGCTGCCTCTGGCCACATTGTTCCAGGCGCCCACCATCGAGCAGCTCGCGCGAATCCTGAAGCAGTCCGGGTGGCGCCCGTCGTGGCGCTTGCTCGTTCCCATTCAGCCCATCGGCACGGCAGTGCCGCTGTTTGCAGTATCCGGCGTGGGCGGCAACGTGCTCGTCTTTGCAAAGATCGCGCGGTTGCTCGGCGCGAACCAGCCCTTTTACGGGTTGCAGGCACAGGGCCTCGATGGCATCCAGAAACCGTTCCGTTCCATCACCGCGGCCGCCACGGCCTACGTTGAGGAAATACGCTCGGTGCAACCCACCGGTCCCTACCGCATTCTCGGTGCGTGCACCGGCGGTGTATTCGCTTATGAGATTGCGCAGCAGCTGACAGCGCGTGGGGAAGAGGTGGATCTGGCGCTCGTCGACACGTGGCATCCCGACTCGTACCGACGCTCGAGCCGCAGTCCGGGAGCCGCACCGCTCCCCCTGCGTTTCCTGTGGTCGAAGCTCGCAGCGTACTGTGCGGCACTTGCACGCCTTCCTCTGCGCGAATGGCCGGCGTTCTTCAAGAACAAGGCGCGCCTGATTCCGACGCTGGTGGATCATGGCAATGCCGATCCGCTCTCCGAGGGCGGTCTGCAGTTCGAGCGCATCGTCCAGGCGACGTTCGAGGCCGTTGCGGCCTACGACGCGAAGCCTTACCCCGGCACGCTCGTGAATGTGATTGCCACGAAGCGGGTGATACCGGCCGGCGTATTCGATTCGCGCCGCACCTGGGAAGGCCTGACGCCCGGCCTGAACGACATCGTGCTCACCGAGGCCGAAGACTCCGGTCGTGTATTCGTCTCACCGCACGTCGAAGTGCTGGCCAGCGCCCTGGCACGCCGCGCGTTCACGCCGCCAGCCAAGCAGGACTCAGGCATGTCGGAGCTTGGGAAAGACACACTGACGGCTCCTGCGCGCGCGGCAGCCCGAGCATAATGAGGGCATGCACACATTCGATCCGGCGGTGCTGATCGCGGCGCGAACGCCCCTCACCGCCCAGCCAGGCATCATTCATATCTGGGCATTCTCGCTCGAAGGCTCCGCCGGCTGCATCGCTCAGTGCCGGCGCTGGCTCGCAAGCGCCGAAGCGGCGCGAGCCGATCGCTTCGTCTTTCAGCGGGATCGGGACCAGCACGTCATAGCGCATGGCGTGCTTCGCTGCCTGTTGGGCCGCTATCTTCAGGTTGCCCCCGAGACTCTCGCCTTCGGCGCAGGGCCTGCCGGCAAACCCTTCCTGGAAGCCGCCGCGGGCGGCGATCCGGGCATCAGGTTCAACCTCACGCATTCGGCCGGGCGCGCCGTGCTGGCCGTGGCGAGGGATCGTGAGCTCGGCGTCGACCTCGAGGCCGTTCGGGACAACATCGAGACTCTCTCGATTGCCCGCCGCTTCTTCTTCGCCTCGGAGCGGGTTGCCATCGAATCCGCGCCGGACGAGCAGCGTGCCGACACATTTATTCGGTTCTGGGTAGCGAAGGAGACGGTGCTGAAAGCCCAGGGAGTCGGCATTGGGTTCCCGCTGGACCGCTTCGAAGTGCGCTTTGATGCATCTGGCGACAGTGCGCAAATCACGACATCGTGGCCCGAGAGGTTGTCCGGGGATTGGGTCATTCGCATGCTGCCTACCGAACCAGGGTGGTATGCAGCAGTGGCGTCGGCCGCGCATGAGTGGGAATTTCGCCTTGAAAACCAGGCCACGCCGCAGCGCCGGGAGCCTGTCTGACTGATATGCACCGTAGCGAGGGCGACGCCCATCGAGCAGGTTTCAGCGATCGTTTC
>JBDTUL010000102.1:0-13869 GCA_040007735.1 Gammaproteobacteria bacterium
CCACACCGTCGAACACGACGACGGCGCCGTCGAGCACGCGCAGGGAGCGATTCACTTCGATGGTGAAGTCGACGTGCCCGGGGGTGTCGATGAGGTTGATCTTCTTGTCGCGCCAGAAGGCCGACACCGCGGCGCTCTGGATGGTGATGCCGCGCTTCTGTTCCTGTTCCAGGTAGTCCGTGGTCGTCGACGTCTTCAGGTCTTTCGTATCGTGAATGTCGATGATCGTGTGCTTGCGCCCCGTGTAGTACAGGATCCGCTCGGTCGTCGTCGTCTTGCCGGCGTCGACATGGGCGATGATGCCGATGTTGCGGATGTCAGATAGGGCAGTTGTGCGGGGCATAGCGAATTTCCATTACAGTTTCAGGTAGAGGCGTTGTGTCGCCTGTGTTTGTACAAAAACCATCTACCAACCGGTGGCCGTTACCAGCGCGAGGCCGGCGAGGTGCGTGAGGACACCCCGGAATTTGACGCAAGTGGAGAAGGTAAGCCGCGTAGGTTACCAGTAACTTGCTGATATCACGAGTCCTTCGAGCGTCGCCGGATGCGGCCGCCAGGTGCGGAAATGCCGTACTTCTCCGACACTTACAAGATTCAGGGCAGCCGGGCCCGATGACGGCAAAGCTTGCTGCGTGGACAGCGCCACGGGTTGCTTGCCGGCCCGCTCCCTGCGCCGCCGGAAACGGGGCTGAGCGGCCTCGCTTTTCGTGGTGGGCAGGGGCGTTTTCGCCACACCAGCCGGGCCTTTAGTCTGCGGCACCCCACTCTGGCTTCGCCGGAGTGAACGGGAATTTCCCCTTCTTTCCCAATCCTTTTGCGCGTCTTTGACGTAGTCACTCCTGCCGGCAAAACGCTGGCGGTAGCATTCTCTTCCAGGCAACGGACTGCATCGTGCCGGATGGCCTTGCACGTACACGGATAAGAACTCCTGGAGAGAGCATGACCCCGCGATTGATCAGCTCGGTGAGCACCCCCGTCCGCTCGATTGCTGGCTGGTGTGCCACAGTCGTCCTCTTTGGTGTCGTCAGCCTGCTGGCGGCATGCGGTGGGGGTGGCGGCGGGAGCGACGGTGGGGGCGGTGGCGGTGGCGGCACCAACCCGCCGGGTGCAACGGCTCCCTCTATTACGACTCAACCGCAAGCGCAGACGGTCGCGGTGGGCGCAACAGCTACGTTCAGCGTCGCTGCGTCGGGCACAGCACCTCTCACTTATCAGTGGAGCAAGGGCGGCGTGGCCATTTCAGGGGCCACGAGTTCCAGTTACACCACGCCGGCCACCACGGCGGGCGATTCCGGCAGCTCCTTTACAGTGGTTGTCAGCAACTCGGCGGGCAATGTCACCAGCAGCGCGGCGGCGCTCACGGCCAATACACCGGTCGGCATTACTTCGCAGCCGCAAGCTCAGGCGGTCGAGACGGGCGATTCGACCACTTTCAGCGTCACCGCCACGGGCTCCGCGTCGCTGACGTATCAGTGGCAGAAGGATGGCGCGTCTATCACTGGCGCAACGGGTGCCACTTACAACATTCCGTCTGTAGCGCTGAACCAGGCGGGCTCATACACCGTTGTGGTCACTAATCCGGTCGGCTCGGTGACCAGTGCCGCTGCGGCGTTGACCGTGACGGCGAATCCTGAGGGGCTGTACGCGGGCAAGTTCACTCCTCTCGCAGGCCCTCCGCAGCTTGACCTGTTCGTCTTCGTGTTGAGAGATGGCAGCGCAGCCGCCTTCATGACGAAACGCACGGTGACCGGGGAGCCGGATGTGCACATTGGTTACGTGTTCAACGGTGTGACTGTTGCCCGTGGCATTGCGAGCTTCAACAGTAGTTTTACTGCCTACACGCAGGGCGGCTACACATTCCCCGGCGGCGCGGGCTCCATCACCGGTACGCTCAACGGAAACTTCATACCTGGCGTGGCGATCCAGGGTTCGATTACGTCTACGGATATCGTAGGCAGTTTCCAAGTGGATTTGGCCAAGAGCACCGACGGAACCCTGCTCGAATACGAACGGCCGTCGTCGGGCACGCTGATCGCCGGCACTTACACGCACAAGTACGCTGTACAGACGACCCCTGGCACCGATACGGTTGCTACTGCCCAAGTGATGTACGACGCGAACGGCACGTCCATTTCCCCAAACGATTCGGTGAACTGCAATGGCGTCGGCACTTTCAACGTTCCGAACCCTGCGCATAACGCATACGTGGTGACGAATACTTCCGCGTCTTGCACGCCGCCAACCAACGGCACCTACGTTGGCCTGATGGCTCTGTTTCCCGCTGGCACCGGTCAAGTATTCAATGGCGGCGTTAACTTCGCGACCGACACTATCGTTTCGATCTCGGACAACCAGGACACCGGGTACCTGATCATTTCGCACAAATAAAACAGACCGGCGGCCCCGACATGAGCGTGCCGGGGCCGCGTTCCAGCGCTGAATTCGTCTACGCGCCCCTCAAGACAGCGCGCCAATCCGCTTTCTCATCGCGGCGGTAACCACCGCGCCCACCGCGCCGGCGACCGCTGAGCCGGCCGTGCCCAGGGCCAGAATCGGGGCGGTCACATCGCCCAGCCCGAAGGAAACGAGAATTCCGAGCAGGGCGCAGACCCCGCCGGATATCAGGCCACCCACGGCAGCAGGGCCTGCGCGAGCTCCGGAAAGCCGGGCATAGAGCACGCCGGCAACCAGGCTGATGAGCGTGCCGAGCGGCCCGAAAACCGCCGCCACCGCGGGCACCCAATGCCCCACCAGCACCATCAGAAGTTGCGCGGCCGTGCCCGCCACCGTCGCAGTCATGAGCGATTTGTTATTCATACTGTTCTCCCTCGCCGCCCGTACCGAAACCGGGCCGGGCAATCGTACTCCCCAATATGGGTAATTCGCCCGTATTCGCCCCGGTAGCCGGCCTTTGGCGTGTGCGCATCGTCCAACCACACAGAGGAAGACTGCAATGCCCCGCTACCTTGTCGAACGCACGTTCCCCGACGGCCTCAATGTGACCACCGACGCCCAGGGGGCGCAGGTGTACGCCGGCGTGGTCGCCAACAACGCCAAAGACGGTGTGACCTGGATTCATTCCTACGCCACCCCCGATCGCCGCAAGACCTTCTGCCTCTACGAGGGCCCGTCGCCTGAGTCGATTCGCTCCTGCGCCAAGGCAAACACGCTGCCCGTGGATCGCATTACCGAGGTGCGGGTGCTCGACCCGTACTTCCTCTACTGACGCGCTCCGCCTCAATCGCTCCGCGCGAACCATCGACCATCACCTGGTCTCAATCTTTGCCAAGCTCGGCGTGGCGACCCGCGCGGAGGCGGTGAGTGCCGCGCATCGCCTCGAGGTTGTCGCGCCCGCTAAAGGCGGCAAGTCCACCTGATGGCCTCGTCGGCCGGATCCGGCCCGCGCGACCCTTGCGACCTTTACGTACATCAGCGCAACATCCGGCGCGCGAGCGGGAAACCCACGGAGAGCAGCCATGTGCGAGAACGACTCCTTCGACGACATGATCGAATATCAGCTCAAGTCAGCAGAGCTGTCACGGCGGCGCTTCGGCGCGCTGACACTCGGTGCCGGGCTGGTGTCGTTCCTGGCGCCGGTTGCCAATGCCGCCGAGGTAACGGAGTCCGAAGTCGAAATCAAAACGCCCGATGGCACTGCCGATGCGTACTTCGTGCATCCCGCCAAAGGCGCAGCTCCCGGGGTACTGATCTGGCCCGACATCTTTGGGTTGCGTCCGGCCTTTCGCCAGATGGGCAAGCGGCTCGCCGAGTCCGGCTACTCGGTGCTGGTGATCAATCCTTTCTATCGCACGAAGAAAGCGCCCACCGCGCCTGACCATGCGGATTTGCAGGATCCCGCGATACGCACAGCGCTCTTCGCGCTGGCCGGCGCGCTGACGCCCGAAACTACGAACACAGACGCGAAGGCTTTCGTGGCCTGGCTCGACAGCCAGCCGTCCGTCGACAAGAAGCGCAAGCTGGGAACCACCGGTTATTGCATGGGTGGGCCGCTCACCATGCGCACGGCGGCGGCGTTTCCCAATCGCGTTGGCGCTGGAGCTTCCTTCCATGGCGGCGGCCTGGTCACGGACAAGCCGGACAGCCCGCATCTGCTGATCCCGAAAATGAAGGCTCACTATCTTTTCGCTATCGCAGAGAATGACGACCAGAAGCAGCCCGAAGCAAAGGATGTTCTGCGAGACGCGTTTGCGAAAGCGAAATTGCCTGCGGAAGTCGAGGTGTACAAGGGCACGATGCATGGCTGGTGCCCGCCGGACTCACGCGTGTACGACCAGGATCAATCGGAAAGAGCCTGGACGCGGCTGCTCGCGTTGTTCAAAACATCGCTGGCGTAACACAGATCATCCTGTCGCTACATCCAGACAGGCCTAAAACGATGCACTACGAGCGTGAACCAATTCACAACCTGTCGTAGTCATGTTGGTTACGCTGTGCCGAGTGTTGAATACCTAGGCACAACTCTCAATTGAGCCCGAGCCCATTGAGCCGTTAACTGCCTCGAGTTCTTCTTAAAACAAGGGCAAACCCGTCGTAAGGCGGGGACGCAAAGCCTCCGGTCCGCGGGATTTTTCCTGTGGATAGCGGGGTTGCCGGAACGGTACCGTGGGGCCGTTTCGTCAGCCGTGAGCCGCCGTGGGTCTTCGCGCCGCCCTGATTTCGAATCGGGAGTGGCTAGTGAACAAGAATCGCATCGACTGCGGGCGCCGCCTGGCGCTGGCACTATTGAGCCTCGTCAGCCTCGCATTCGCGCAAGGCGCGCAGGCCAAGAACATCACCATCTTCGGAACCCCGCAGACCTCGGTCGCCGCCGGCCGCGCCTTCGGGTTCACCCCTGCGACAACCGGCGACCAGGGCCGGCGCATGACGTTCTCGGTGTCGAACAAGCCTGCCTGGGCTTCGTTCAGCCGCTACAACGGCAGCCTGAGTGGAACGCCCGGCGCGGCCTTTGCGGGCACGTCGACGCGAGTGACCATTTCAGTGTCGGACGGTAATTCGAAGGCGTATCTGCCCGCCTTCACGCTCAACGTCACCAAGGGCACTGCCAGCGCGAATCGCGCGCCGACGCTCGCGGGCTCGCCGCCCACGTCCATCAAGACAGGCCAGACCTACAATTTCGTGCCCACCGCGAAGGACGCGGATGGCAACACGCTCAAGTTCTCCATCACCAGCAAGCCTGCGTGGGCGACATTCGATGCCGGCACCGGCCGGCTGTGGGGTGTTCCCACCTCGGCGCAGACGGGCTCGTACGAAGAGATTCGGATCGCCGTGACGGACGGCAAGGCGAGCGCGAAGCTGCCTCTCTTCGCCATCAATGTGTTGCCCGGCACCGCCGCCCTGCAGAACGTCGCGCTGTCCTGGCAGCCGCCGGCGCAGAACACCGATGGCACTGCGCTCACCAACCTGGCGGGCTACAGCATTCTGATCGGGGAGAAGTCGCGCACGTACACGAAGACCGTCAGGGTCGCGAGCGCCGGCCTCACTCGCTACGTGCTGGAGAACCTCACGCCGGGCAAGTACTACTTCGTGATGGTTGCCGTGAACACTGACGGCACCGAGAGCGACCTGTCTCAGGAAGTCAGCTTCGATCTGACCTGACGTACGACTCGGGCCGGGCGCTCTCGCCCGGCTCCTTTGCTTTTGTTCAGGGGCCCGGGCAGTGATAACGTCACGGGCTGGACATGAGCACCTCAAAGAATCAATCGTTCGTTTCGCGGCTGGGTTTTGCATGCGCTGGTTTTGCGCATGCGCTGCGCGCGGAACGCAGTGTTCAAGTCCAGGCCGTCGTGCTCGTTCTGGTGGTGCTTGCGATGAGCCTGCTGCACGTTGAGCCGCAGTGGTGGGCGCTCGTCGCTGTCGCAAGCTCCGGGGTCATCGGCGCCGAGTTGCTGAATACCGCAATCGAACACCTCGCCGACCATCTTCATCCGGAGATTCACCCCGCCATCCGCATCGTCAAGGATTGCGCGGCGGCGGGCGTGCTGGTGGCCTCCGTTGGAGCAGTCGGCGTGGCGATCGCTCTCGCCGCGCATCTGCTCGCGCGTTGATCAGAGCTGATCGTGCAGCAGGTACGCGAACCGGTCGAAAGCACGGTCGTATAGCGGGCGCCGGCGCCACTGATCGAGCTTGAGCTCCCGGCAGGAGCCGAGGTCGGCTTTGAATGCGCTCTTCAACTCGCCGGCAATTTTCTCGTCGAGGATGCCGACGCCAATCTCTTCGTTGAGCGCCAGCGACCGCGCGTCGAAGTTGGTGGAGCCGATGTGCGACCACTGCCCATCGATCACCACCACTTTCTGGTGAATCAGCGTGCGGTCGAATTCATAGAGACGCACGCCGGCTTCGAGCAGGTCCGCATAGAGATGAGAGCCCGCGCGGCGGACGAAAGGGCTGTCCGTATGCTTGCCGGGCACCATCAGATGTACCTGGATACCCCGCTTGACCATCATGCCCAGCAACTCGACGACGCCGGGGTTTGGGGCGAAGTAAGGGTTCTGGATGAGCACTTCTTTGTGTGCGCAGGCGATGGCGATGGTGTACAGCATGGCCACTGAGGACACTGCATCCCCGGATGCGCTGCTGACCACGTGGGCCGGCGAGGGGCCTGCTTCCTCGAGTCTCGGAAAGCATTCCGGGTCTACCGGCAGCGTGCGCGACTCTTCCACCCAGTTCTGCGAAAACACAGCTTGCATGCCATGCACCACGGGCCCTTCGAGGCGGATGGCCGTGTCGCGCCAATGGTCCGGATCTTCGCCGTCGCCCAGCCATTGATCCGAGACGCCGTGGCCGAAGGTGTAGCCGATGCGCCCATCGAGGATCAGCAGCTTTCGATGGGTGCGATTGTTGAAGCGGCCGATGTTCCACCACTTCGGCTCGCAATAGCACGAGAGCCTGGCGCCACTCGCGGTGAGGCGTTCCAGCGCACCTTTACTTGCCTTCGAGCCGCCCAGCGCATCCCTCAGCACACGCACTTTCACGCCGGCGCGTGCCCGTTCGCAGAGCGCATCGACGAACTGCGTTTCCAGCTGGCCTTCGGTCCACACGAAGGTTTCGAGATGGACGCTTTTCGACGCCGCGGCGATATCGGCGAGCATGGCCGGGAACACCGCGCCGTTCTGAAAGAGCCGGCCGCTGTTGCCGTCGTAGACCGCGCTTTCGGTGAGCCCGGCCAGCATGGGCAGGGCGTCTTCGATCTTTGGCAGTGAATCGATGTCGAGCTCGAGGTACGGCGTGCCCCGCGCTCGCGTGAAAATGACGATGAGGAGGCAGGCCAGCCCCGTGACGACGGCGGTGATGAGGATGAGCAGCAGCGGTGACATTCTCCGCAGCTTATCCTAACCGCGCGCGGCTGCCCAAAAGGCCGCTGCGCCCCGCGGCAGCCGCGCGGCCGTAGTCTGCTATCTTCTCGCGACGCAGAGCAGGACTGAACATGGCGCGCGATCGCTGGTACACGCTCGGGGTGATGACGCTGGTCTACGCGCTGAACATCGCGGATCGCTTCTCCATCTCCACGCTCATCGAGCCCATTCGCCTCGAGCTCAAACTTTCCGACAGCGGCATCGGGTTTCTGACCGGTGTGGCACTGGCGCTGTTCTACGTCACGGTCGGCATTCCCATCGCAAGCCTCGCGGACCGCGCCAATCGCCGGAACATTCTCGCCATCGCGCTTGCCGTCTGGTCCGGAATGACGGCGGTGTGCGGGCTGGCGCAGAACTACTGGCAGCTATTGATCGCGCGTTTCGGAGTAGGAGTGGGGGAGGCCGGCGGCACTCCGCCCGCCACCTCGATTCTCGCGGACAAGTTTCCGCCGGGCCGCCGGCCCATGGCGCTCACGATCTTCGCGATCGGCGCATCGCTCGGGGCGTGGCTCGGTTCCTCTGTCGCAGGCTCGGTCGCCGAAAAATACGGCTGGCGTGCCGCTTTTCTGGTGCTGGGAATACCAGGCGTAGTCGTTGCGCTCATTGTCTGGTTGACCGTGCGCGAGCCCAAGCGCGGTGAGCTGGATGGCCCCGCGCGTCTTACCGATCGGCCTGCCACGCTGAGCGAAACGTTGCGCTTCATTCGCCAGCAGCGCTCGGCGTTTCATCTGCTTGCCGGTGGAACCATCGCCACGTTCTGGAGCTGGGGACTCATGTGGTGGACGCCCACGTTTCTCGTGAGGTCGCATGCGTTGACGGTAGGCCAGGCCGGCGAGTTACTCGGGCCGATGCATCTGATTGCGGGCACGGCGTGCATCGTGCTTGCGAGCTGGCTCATGGCGCGGCCTGCTGCTGGCGATCCAAGATACGTTGCGCGATTGTTGGCCTGGGTAGTGGGCATCACCACGGTGCCCTCCATATTTCTTTACTGGGTCACTTCGCTGCAAGCGGCAACCATGTTGTTGTGGATCTTCGTGCCGGCGATCTATTTCTACATCGGCCCGATACTCGGGCTGCTCCAGAACAATGTGCCGGGCGGCATGCGCGCGCGAACGTGCGCCGTGCTGCTGTTCACGGCAAACGTTGCGAACCTGGTGGTGGCGCCTCAGCTCGTCGGCTGGATGAGCGATTGGTTCGCCGCGTCGTTCGGCGCGGGCCAGGACTCGCTGCGCTGGGGCCTGCTGTTGATCGCGCCCACCGGCTTCTGGGCGGCCTGGCACTTTTGGATCGCCGGCCGAACCATTCGCGAGGATGAAGCACGGGTCGTGTCGAACGGCGCGGCGTGAAAGTGATGTGCCTCGACCCGGGTTCGAGGGCAGCGGGGGATTGACCTTCGCCATCGTTCCGGTACTATATTTCGAAGATACTCGAAATATGGGTGCTTCCTTGTGAACGCCACTGAACTTTCATGAAAGCCGGGCAGGCCGTCGATTCGCTTTCGGCACTTGCCCATGAGCATCGGCTGGGCGTTTATCGCATGCTCGTTGAAGCAGGCCCGGAAGGGCTAAACGCCGGCAGCATTGCCACGCGGTTGAAGCTGCCACCGTCTTCGCTCACGTTTCATCTGCAGCAGCTCCATCGTGCGGGGCTGGTTTCTCAACTGCGTAGTAGCCGTCAGCTCATTTATTCAGTGGACTTCGTTGTCATGAATGAGTTGGTGGGTTATCTAACTGAAAACTGCTGCGGAGCCGGCGCATCTGGGTGCGGCACCGTATGCGCGCCAGCGAGTAAGCCGGCCGGTCGGTCGAGGAAACCTGCAAAGAAGTCCGCAAGGGCCGCTTGAGGGTCTGCAAGATGCCCTCGCACACACGGAGGTGGTTGCGACGAGCGGGCTTATTCTCGCCGTATCGCGTTCCGCCACCGCAGAGTCCGCTGCTTGGCGTGTCGCCGCGTGGATTGGAGCGGCGTACTGGTTCACAGCCTCCACATCCTTTGCGAATCCCGCCATCACGATCGCTCGCGCGTTGAGCAACACCTTTGCGGGCATTCGGCCGGAAGACGCGCCGGGTTTTGTCGGTGCGCAACTCGTGGGCGCGTTCGTCGGCCGCGGGCTTACGCGAGCGCTATTCGGGCCGCGTCAGTCTCTGGCGAACGCCGGCGTAGCTGACCCAAACATTGTTCCCCTATCGAGGCCCACATGAGCCCAGTCACTATCTATCACAACCCACAATGCGGCACCTCGCGAAACACGCTCGCGCTGATTCGAAATGCGGGCATCGAGCCAACGGTCGTTGAATATCTTCGCGATCCACCTGCGCGTGAGCAGCTGGCGGCGATGATCGCGGCGGCAGGTCTGTCGGTGCGCCAGGCACTGCGCGAGAAAGGCACGCTCTTTCAGGAGTTGGGGCTGGACAACGCAGCGCTCACCGATGCGCAACTGCTCGATGCGATGATCGCCCACCCCATCCTCATCAACCGCCCCTTCGTCGTCACCGGCCGCGGCACGCGGCTTTGTCGTCCCTCCGAGGCGGTGCTCGAAATACTGCCGCAACCCCAGCGCGGCGCGTTTGCGAAGGAGGATGGCGAGGTCGTCATAGACAACAAAGGTCAGCGCGTTGGTTGAGTTAGACGGCGACACGCCGAATGTTCATCGGGATGTCCTTGCACGTCCCGACGCAGAGCGTCTCTCGCACCCTCGTGCCACACATCGGCCACGCATCCTGCTGTTGTATGGCTCTTTGCGCGAGCGCTCTTACAGCCGGTTCCTCACTCAGGAGGCCGCCCGCCTGCTCGAATCGTTGGGTGCGCAGACACGCATCTTCGATCCGCACGACCTGCCGCTGCCGGATTCGGTGCCTGCCCATCATCCCAAGGTGCAGGAGCTGCGCGCAGCGTCACTATGGTCGGAGGGTCAGGTGTGATGCAGCCCCGAGCGCCACGGCGCCGTCAGCGGAGTCATGAAAGCCCAGATCGATTGGTTGCCGCTGGAGGTGGGTAGCGTTCGCCCCACGCAAGGCCGCACGCTCGCGGTGATGCAAGTGAGCGGCGGCTCGCAGTCGTTCAATGCCGTGAATACGCTGCGGCTGCTGGGTCGCTGGATGCGCATGATCACGATCCCCAATCAGTCCTCGGTCGCGAAGGCTTACCAGGAGTTCGATGACGCGGGGCGCATGAAGCCCTCGCCTTTTTATGACCGTGTGGTCGACGTGATGGAGGAGCTCATGAAGTTCACGCTCCTGACGCGGGACGTGTCGGCTTATCTCACCGACCGATACAGCGAGCGTAAGAAAAGCGCGAGCTAGCCGATGTCGATCTGAAGAACGTTGTGCCCGGTGGCCAGTTGTTCCAGCAGCGGCTTCAGCGCGACGACGGCGGCGCCGCGCCGGTGCGGATTGTCACGTGAGGTGAATGATAGAACCTGCCCGTTCAGCGCGATTCGGGTGACGCCGCAGCCAGCGCCGCCGATTCGATAATGCACTTCGATCGGGCGCTCCCTCAGCGTAGTCGAGACACGCAGCCCATCGAGCGCGCTCGGGATCACCGGGTCCACGCTCAGCACGTCCGCCTCGCACCCCAGGCCCAGGAAATGCCGCACGATGAGGCTCAGCGCGATGCCCGCACCGCTGGAATAGACGCGCCAGCCGCCGTCCAGTGCAATGGTGCCCGCAGCAACTCGATCGTATTCCTCACTCGCCTGGTAGCGGTCCGCAAAGGCGGCATCGGAGCTGGAGTAATAGCAATTGGCCTGCCGCAGCGTCGCGGTGGGTACGATGGAACGAATGCCGAGCGGATTCGCCTGACACAACGCCTTGAAGAAGCGATCGGCATCGCCGATGTGAGCCAGCGCCTGCGCGTAACGCAGGTGCGCATGCATATACATCAGGCCGATCTCGCGACCCCAGAACGTGGCGCTTTCGGCGCGCTGGAACAGGCGTTGCGGGCCACCGTTGTAACGCATCGGGCGGTCGAACAAGCGCACGCCATCCGGGCCGCTCAGATGCGTCTCTATCAAACGCAGATGGTCGCGCGTCTGCTCGGGCGTAAACACATCCTCGAGAATGGCGTGGATCATCGCCAGCGAGCTGTAGTGAACGCCGGTGGTGTCGTCGCTCGGGTGTAGCAGGTAGCGTGTAGCACCGGCTTCTGCGAACACCGCATATCCGGCCAGCACACCATCCACCAGAAGCAGGCGCTGGAAATCCCGCTTTACCGCCCCGGCTGAATTCTCGAGGGGCCCGGCCTCATCCGCGAAACCCACTGCGCGCAATGCTTTGGCCAGCGTCACCAGCGTTTGAAAATGCAGCGTCACCGTCCAGGCGCTGCACATGTGATCGCGCAGGGAGGGGTCGGCCGGCTGCAAGGCATCGTTCCAGTCCCCGTGGCCGTAGGCAGCCAGCGCGGTGCCCGGAATGACGCGCGTCTCTATCACCTTGAGCGCACGCCGTGCGTGCTCCCAAACCGTTGCACGGCCGCCTGCGTCGGCGCCGCGTGAATCGAAGAACGGAACGGGTTCATTCAACAGGCCCGCATCGCCGGAGGCACTCAGGTACTGAGCCAGCACCACCAGCGGCCAGAAAACGATGTCGCCGTGCGAATCGCCCGCGCGAATGCCCCGTTCGCGGTCGAAGAACATGAACCACTGCGGCCAATCGCCGTCCGGGTTCTGCATGCCCATCACGCGCAACAGAAGGTCGCGTATGGGTTCGATGCGGCCCAAGGCGAACAGCAATTCAACCGGCCCCTGGCACACATCGCGAGTTCCCCAGCCACCGCCGGAGTATTGCTCGAGGCCCCGCGGAGACAGGTAATGCACCAGCGCGTTCTGTGCGAGCCAGGGCGCAATGTCTGCGATGCGTGCAATCTGATGGCCGTGTGAGTTCGCCGCCGCAGCCTGCACCGACAGCCTCGGTGTGAGACTGGCGACGGACTCCGCGAGCATCGGCGCCGGTGTGCTCACATCGATCAGAAGCCCGCGAATTCGCAGGCCGACGGATCGGGCGGGCGCGGTGATTGCGCACACGAAGGGCTGCTTTCGCGAGCGCCCGTCGATGAACAGCAATTCGTCGCCTCCGACCTGTTCGAACGTGGTGTCGGCCAGCGCGGCAATCTGAAAAGCGCCCTCGGGAAACCGGTTCCCCACATCGGACCCCGCCGCCGGAACGATGTCGATCTCATCGCCGTCGCGTTCCCAGAGCGCGGCGCCCGTAACGCTGCCATCGTCGCCATTCAATGCCACGTGATGCGAGATCAGGAATCGCGTCGGCTCGCCCGAGGTCACTTCAATTGAAAGTGTCAGCTCGTGCGGCTCGCTTCGCGCTTCGGCACGCACCTCGATGACGCCATCCTCGTGGCGATAGATCCAGCGGCAGGCCTCGGGCGAAATTTCGAATGCTGAGGGCGTGTTCAGCAATTGCCACTTGCCGCCGATCTCCACGAACACGCGCTGGCCGTGCGAACGGAACAGGCCAAGGTAGCTGTGCACCGTGGAAAGAAACCGGTTGATGCTCACGTGCCCCTGCGTGACCATCGAGTGAAACACGCCATTCATCCAGGCGGTGGAGGTCAGTGCCGTTTCGTCCGGCGTGACGTGGCGGCCGGTGCGCAGCAAGTGGCCGTGCGGCCTTTGAACGTGCAGCTCTTTGGCCCGCAACACGACGTGACGGTTGGCGCCATGGAAGAACGACAAACGTTCGCCGCGATCGTTGCTCTCTTCGTGCCGCCACTGCGTACCGAACAACGTGCGCAGAGTGTCGGTATCCAGATCCAGCGATTTCAACAGGGGGGCTGCGCTGAAGAGGGTCGCCGCGCTCGGTGTGCCCTCGGACGTCGGCTTTGAGTGGATAGGCTTCGCTTCGGGCAGCGCAAGCACTTCGCTCACTCGCTCGATGTCTTGCGCGGCAGTGGCACCGGGATGATCCGCCACATATGAGCCGAAGAAACCGGTATCGGCGCTTTTGCCTGCGTCCAGCACAATGCGCGCATCGCGAATAACCGCCATCGCATGCTCGTGCTGAAGACGCTTGTTTGGCAGATCGCCGGCAAGCCCCGCTGGCGTGTTGCCCGCGCGCGTGGCAAGCCCGTGAAGCTGCATGCCGTCGGTTGCGAATGAAGCACCCTCGCGCAACGAACCTATGACACACCACGGATTCTTGCCGCCGGCCGACAGATTCTGGCGCGTGGCGATGGCAACCCCGTGCGACGGATGGTTGAGCGGCGTGTGATCGAGATATTGGCTTACGTAGAACTCGTTCAGGCGCACGGCCCAGTACGCCGACAGCGCCAGATCCTGCGCGTAAGTCAGATCGACCTGGAGCGATTCGGAACCGGTGTTCTCGAGGCGCACGTGCCAGAACCACGCGGTTGCGCCTTGGGCCAGCACCAACGCCAGCGAATACCGGATGCCGTGCCACGAGCCGAACCCCACGAGCCTGCCGCCACCGGCAGGGTGGAACTCGAAGCGCGTGGGGCTGAGGGGCCCGAGCAGCGGTGTCCATTC
>JBDTUL010000103.1:0-13826 GCA_040007735.1 Gammaproteobacteria bacterium
CTTCGCCGTCCACGTGACAAACACCAGGTCGCGGCCATCCGGCGACCAGCTCGGGTGGAACTCGGGCACGTCACCTTTCGTGAGCCGGCGTGGTTTCGAGCGGCCGTCGAGCGGCATCAGATACAGATGGCCGAGCGCGGAGAAGGCCAGTGTCTTGCCATCCGGGGATTGCACCGGCGTCTGAATCAAACGCGCGCGCACAGGCCCTGTTTCCTGCTTCACGGTCACGCGGGTGAGCGGGCCGAGCTGAATATCCACGGACGCACTGAAGGGAATCGGCACAGACGCGCCGTCTGAAAGCGGCAAGCGCTCCAGCTTGCCGTTGCGACTCAGGATGAGCGCCTTGCTGTCGCGCGTGAACGTGTAGCGCGGAACGATGTCCTGCCAGCTTTGCGCTTGCAGCTGGTCATGCTCGATGGGGAACGCGACCCAATGATCGTCGCCCGAAGTCAGGTCGCGCACGCGGAGCCCGGTTTGACCCTGAAAGCGCGTCGCGTACGCGAGCTGCTTGCCATCCGGCGACAGCGCGGGTCGGAAATACGTTCCGGGATACGCGCGGCGGCCCGGCCCCGGCGGCGCCGGGATCAGGGTTTCTTCCTTGCCGCTTTCGATATCGCGCCGGACGATCGCCCAGTTCGGCACACCGCTCGCATCGTCGCCATCGACGTGGCGTGCGAAGTAAACCTGCTGGCCATCGGGCGTGACCGCCGCTCCCAGAGTGGCAAGCTCAGGCCCCGAAGCCGATTTGATAGGGACGACGAGCGCTTCGCTGCCATCCAGCCCATAGCGCCACAGCTCATAGCTGTTCAGGCTCCATAGAAACCGGCTGACGTAGAGAGACTGGCCATCTGCGCTCCACGCCGGCGACACGAGCGGCGTGTCGTCATCGCCGAAGCTCACCTGGCGCGGCTGCGTTCCGTCCGGGTGAGACACCCACACGTTCTCGGCACCTGAACGATCGCTCACGAACGCGATCCACTGCCCGTCCGGCGAATACGCCGGCTGAGTATCGAACGCGAGGCCGCGGGTGATCGGCGTTGCCTGGCCGCCTGCCGCATCCAGTGAGTACAGATCGCCCAGCAGATCGAACACGATGCGGCGGCCATCCGGCGACAGATCGACCGACATCCACGTGCCTTCGTCGGTATCGAAGGCGATTCGACGCGTCGGTTTCAGCGGCAGCGTCTGCCCCGCAGGCTGATGAATGCGCGCGCCGGCAAGCGAGCCCGTGAGGTGGCCGGTGTCACCGCTGGCGAGAAACGGCAGCATTTCCTCTTCGAGCCCATGAGCCAACGCCGCGCCGGCGGCGAGCGTGAACGCCAGGAGCGCGACGCGCCGGATCATTGCGCCGAGGGTGCCGTGGGTGCGGAAGGCGCGCCGGGCACGCTGGGAGCCGTCGGTGCGGAGCGCGCGCCGGACATGCCGGGCGCGAGGGTGATTCCAGTGCCCGGTAAGTATCGGTCGCGCAGCTGCGTCTGGCGCGTCACGAGCGACACTTCCTTTCCTTGAATCATCACGGTCTGCGCAAGGGTCGCAGGCTCGAGCGGGTCGCCATCCCAGATGACGATATCGGCATCCTTGCCGGCGGCCAGCGTGCCGTAGCGGTCCGCGATGCCCCAGATCTGCGCCGGCACTGTAGTGAGCCCGCGCAAGCCGTCGATGTACGGCAAACCGTTTGCGACGGCGAGACCGGCGCCCTCACGGATAGAAAGGCCCGCGTTGTAGCTCTGGTAGATGCCGCTGATCACATTCGTTGCGACGGTGACGCCCGCCTCGTGGAGCAGAGCCGCGTTGTCCAGGCGCGAGCCGATGGCATCGAAGGAGATCGGCAGGTTCATCTGCGGGTCGGCGAGCACCGGAATCTTCGCTTTCGCGAGCTGTTCCGCCGCCATCCAGGCCTCCGCGCCGCCGACAATAATTACTTTTACTGAATAGTCGGATGCGAGCTTGATGGACTGCAGGATGTCCGACTCGCGATTCGTCGAGACAGCGAGCGGCACTTTGCCTGCGAGCACCGGCTCCAGCGCGAGAAACTCAGAGGTGCGCGTGGCAGGTGACGCCGGCGATGCCAGCCCGGTCTTCGCCGCATCCAGCGCAAGGCGCAGCAGCTTCCACTGCGCAGCTCGTGAGCCGCCCGCGCTGGTGCTGCGATTGCCGATGACGACGAACACCCCAACGGCGGTGCGCTCCAGAAGGTCCGTCGACTCATTCAGATGGAGCAGCACGCCCGTGCCGGCAAACGGCGCTACCGCCGTGCTGCCCGGATACGCAATCGCGCGCGTAAGGCCGTCCGCACGGGCCAGTTGAATCAGAACGGAGTTCGGGTTGATCGCATACTGAATGTCGAAGCCTGCACCCAACGTGCCGGTCGTTACTCTCGAGTCCACAGTCTCATTCGCGCCAGACGCTTCGAGCAGACCCAATTGTGTGGCCGAATGCATCAGGCCCGGTGTGACAGGCTGGCCCTTCGCATCGATGACGCGTGCAGCCGCGGGGGCGGCCGTGCCCGCACCGACTGAAACAATCTTGCCGTCAGTGACGACGATGGTGGCGTTGTCGAGCGGAGTGTCCGCAGTCATCGTCCACGCGCGCGCATGAACGATCGCGACAGTCTCCGCACGCGCCGCGGAGACGCCCACGAGCAGCAGCGCCAAAACGGAAAGCATGCGGGTTTTCATGGCAGCCCCACGCCTTCGGACGGAAAGCATGCAGGTTTTCATGGCAGCCCCACGCCTTCGGGCCGCCCCAGCAGGAAGTCCGAAGCAGGCTCCTTGCGGGGCTTCGAACGGTCGTAAGCGAGCGCGCCATCGATGAAGACCTGGTCCGCCTTGCTGTAGATCGAGATCGGGTTCGTGGACCAGATGACGACGTCGGCATTGCGGCCCGGGGAGAGCGTGCCAATGCGGTCTGCCAGCCCTAGCGCTTTCGCAGGCGTGCTCGTCACCCATTTAATGAGGTGTTCCGGCGGAAGATTGATGCCGATGCGATGAGCCGCGCCCGCGGCTTTACCAGCCTCGACTGCGAGCCGCTGGCCCAGCACCGGTGAGTCCGAATGCATCATGACGCACCCGCCGGCTGCATCGACCAGCGCCGCGTTCTCGCGGATGGCATCGATCAGCTCCATCTTGAAGCCCCACCAGTCGCCCCACACGGCGACGCAGGTGCCGGCCTTCTTGAGTTGCGGAATGATCTTGTACGCATCCGTCGCATGATGGAACGCGCGAATGGTGAACCCGAATTCCTCCGCCACGCCCAGCATCGCCGTCATGTCACCCGCGCGATAGCAGTGCATGTGAACGGGGATGTCCCCCGTGAGTACTCCGGCGAGCGTATCGAGCTTGAGGTCGCGCTCCGGCGGCGCCTTGCTCTTGCCGCTTTCGTAGTCGCGCCAGCCTTTGAGATAAACCTGCGCCTTGAGGAACGCGGCACGCACGATGGCGAGCTCTCCCTGCCGGCTGTTCGGCGCGCGGCCTTTCTCGCCGCCGAAATAGCCTTTCGGATTCTCACCGCACGCCATCTTCAGCGCCTGCGGCGCGCCGGGAAACTTCATGTCGCGAACGTTCGTGGCCGGCACTGTCTTCACGACGACGGAGCGGCCTGAGAAAAGCGGCGTGGAGCCCGGCAGCACCTGCACCGTGGTCACTCCACTCTGGAGTGCGGCGGCGAAAGCCGGGTCTGCCGCATTCACCGCGTGCTCGACCCAGGTGTCCGCAGAGTTGGGATCGCTGATTTCCGAAACGTCAGACGCCTCGATGTCGGTGGAGGTCTGCGGTACAGAGTAGTTACCGTCGTGGGTGTGCACATCGATGATTCCGGGCGTGACCCAGCGGCCGTGAGCGTCGATCACCGTTGCGCCACGGGTCAGCGCACCTTGAGTCTGCAGGCCTGTGCCAACCGCAACGATCTTGCCATCGCGCATGAGCACGTCACCGGCTTCGATGCGGGCTCCTGTGCCATCGAGAATCGTGGCACCGACAATCAAAGTGTCGGTGCGCGGCAGCGGCTGATAGGTGCTGGGATTGGGGTCTATCGTGAAGGGTTCGGGAATTCTGGAAGCCGCCAGCGCCGTGGAAGCGCTCAACACGGCAGCCGCCCAGAAGCAAACGCCTCTTCCCATCATGCGCTCGCCCCAGCCGCCGAATAACGCTCTTGTCCGCCGACAACGGTGCGCAGTACCGAGATGCCGGCGATCTTCTGCGGATCGACCGTGAGCAGGTCCGCGTCCAGCACGACGAAGTCTGCAAGGAATGTCGGAGCGATGCGGCCGAGCCGATCATCCTGAAACCCGGCGTACGCATTCGTGGCGGTGTACGCGGTGAGCGCCTGCGCCACCGTCACTCGTTGCTCGGGCATCCACCCTCCCCGATTCTTGCCGTCAATGGTCTGGCGAAGCACCGCGGCGCAGATGCCGGTGAGCGGCGAGATCGGAGCCACCGGCCAATCCGAGCCAAAGCACACTCGCGCGCCGCCATCGAGCAACGATTTGAAGGCGTAAGTGCCTTTCAATCTCTCGGCGCCGACTCGCTGGATAGCCCAGCGGCCATCGTCGATAGCGTGATAGGGCTGCACCGACGCGATGACGTGCTGGCGCCCGAACCGCGGGATGGCCGCCGGCGTCAGCGACTGCGCGTGTTCCACTCTGAAGCGACGGTCGCGCGGGCCGTTGGCTTTCGCCACGGCCTCGAAGATATCGAGAATGTCGTCGTTCGCTTCATCGCCGATGGCATGCACGGCGTTCTGCAGGCCGGCGCGGTCGGAGTCTGCTATCCACTTACGCAGATCCTCGAGCGTATTTACGCGAATGCCGTGACTGCCGGGCTGATCGTCATAGGGCTTGTGGAACAGCGCCGTGCGTGAACCGAGCGAGCCATCCACCAGCGCCTTGAGCCCGCCCCAACGCAGCCAGTCATCGCCGCGCCCTTCGCGCTTGATGAGGCCCAGCAACTTCTCCCAGTCCTTTAGAGGAACATAGGAATAGAAGCGCATGTCGGTTTCGCCCTTCGCGCGCAACCGCACCAGCGCATCATGCATTTCCCAATCGAGACCCATGGCATGAGTCTGCGTTACACCGTAACGCAGCCCGTGCTCGATGCCTGAGCGCAATGCGCGTTCCAACGCCGCTTCGGTGGCCGGCGGCATCACGCGCTGGACCAGATCTTTTGCCGAGTCGGTGACGATGCCGGTGGGCTCGCCATTCGCGTCGCGCAGAATGCGTCCGCCAGCGGGCTCGGGGGTGTTGCGATCGATTCCGGCAAGGCGCAGTGCCACCGAGTTCACCAGCCACGCATGCAGATCCAGACGCGTGAGCGCCACCGGCCGGTCGGGCGTGACGTCATCGATCCATTGGCGAGTGGGTAGTTCGCCGCCCCACAGCTCCGCGTCCCAGCTGCCGCCCTGCATCCACTCATCGGCTGGCAGCTGAGCAGACGCTGCTGCGACCCGGCGTGCGAAGTCTTCGCGTGACTTTGTCTGCCGCAGGTCGGGCGGCGTGAGTGCGCTGGCGGCAACCAGAAAGTGGGTATGTGCATCCATGAAGCCCGGCACCACGAATGCGCCTTTCAGGTCGACGAGGCGAGTGCGCCTGCCCGTGCGCTTGCGAACGTTTGCTTCATCGACCGCGGCAATCCGCGCGCCGATAGTGCCCAGCGCCGTGGCAGTGCGTGCTCCGGGCACACCGGTCCACACGCGCCCGTTGACGTACGCCACGTCCAGGGAAGTATCGGCTGCCCAAAGCGGAAGGGCCGGCAGCAGAAGCGACGAAGCCCCGGCCGCGATGAACTGGCGCCGACCTGTTCTCATGCTCGATCAATCCTCAATCGGTGTTGGCACCGGTGTGGCGTTGAACTCTTTCATCCACCGCACCAGCGTCGGGTCTTCCAGCGTGCCCAGCAGTTCGCTCAGCGTCTGGGGGGCTTCATCCTGCCCTAGTTTGAATTTACCGCGCGTGGATCGCACGTGAGCGCGGAACGCCACGATTCTGTGCTTGAGCAGGTCGTAGCGTGCACCCATTTTGGCAATCGTCCACGGCGTGCGCCGATCGCGCTCCATGCGGGTGACCAGGCGCTCGAGCGCCTGGTCGTTTTCCTGCGGACAGAACTCGATCTCGACGTCGAACTGCGCGGTGACGTAGTTCCAGGTGGGCGCCCACCCGGGCTTCGACACCGCCTCCGGAGACATGTACCCGTTCGGCCCCATGAACAGGATCGTTCCACGCGGCGACTCGCGCAAGCGTGCCACCTGCGGGTTCGAGAGCGCGAAGTGCCCGAACAACGCAACGATTCGACCCGCCTCGTCGGTTTCCGCCAGCAGCGGGAGCGGTGTTGCGCCGAAGCCTGCCGCGCCTGCCGAGACCACCCACGCCAGGGGGTACTCGTCGATCAGGCGCAGCAGATCGCCTTCCGAGCGCGGGTCGAAAGAGAGCATGGAAACGCAGCCTGATCTACAGATCGATCGACGCAGACAGCGCGAACGTGCGCGGCCCGCCGAGCACCAGGTAGTTCGCGTTGTACGAGCCGCCCACCGACGCCCAGTAGTTCTTGTCGGTGACGTTGTCGACGCGCGCGCGGAACGTGATCTCCTTGTCC
The DNA here is from genome assembly GCA_040007735.1 of Gammaproteobacteria bacterium. Taxonomy (GTDB): domain Bacteria; phylum Pseudomonadota; class Gammaproteobacteria; order Steroidobacterales; family Steroidobacteraceae; genus JADGHX01. The sequence continues at coordinate 6,585 of JBDTUL010000103.1, forward strand.
ATCATGTGAGCCGCGAAGCGAGCGCCCACATCCAGGCGCGTCCAGGAATCCAGCGACACCGTGTCGGCCGCATTCGCAGTCTGCGAACTCGTGTAGACCACGCGCCCATCGAAGCTCAGGGCATGCAGGCTCGGCACTTCCCATTCCGCACCGATATTCGCCGTCGTGTGCGGCACACCGATGACGTCGGTGCCGTCGGCAAGGCCGCCCTGGGTCTTGGTGTTCTCGGCCCGCAGCAGCGTTACGCCGCCGAGCACGCGCAGCCCCTTCATGGGCTCACCGAACCAGCCGAGCTCGATGCCTTCATTACGCTGTTCGCCATCGGAGCGGAACACCGTGCCATCGATGATGGCGGTGGGCTTGGTGACGCGGAAGATCGAGGCCGTCATGCCGAAACTGCCGCTGTCGTACTTGGCGCCGACCTCACCCTGCTTCGACTTGAACGGGCTGAGTGCGACGCCCGGGTTCGACACGATCACCCCGCCGGAGCTGGGAGGCGCGATGTCGCCAGGGATCAAACCTTCCGCGTAGTTCGCATACAGCGAGTAGTGCGGCGTGGGCTTGTAGACCAGGCCCACCACAGGCGTCGTCACGCTTTCGTCGTAACCGCACGCCTGCCCTGTCCCCACGGCACGGCAGTTTTCCGCGCCGGTGTTGTAGTCATAGGTGTGCTGCTCGAGCTTCTGAAGTCGAGCGCCGAGCGTCAGCAGCACGCGGTCTTTGTTGAAAGACAGCGTATCGGCCAGCGCAATACTCTGCGTCTGGGTCTTGGTGGTGGTCAACGGCGAGAACAGGATGCCGCCGGTGAAGAAGTTGGCAACCGGAGGCGCGACACCCACCGGGTTGTACAAGTCATTCGGGAATCCGCCAAAGTTCGAGAACCCATAGGCGTTCTTCGAATCGAGCTTGAAGACCGAGCCCTGCGTGCTCACGCGATGCTTGACGGGGCCGGTGTCGAATTCCCCGCGCACACCGATTTCACCGGTGGTGACGAGATCCTCACGGTAATTGTCGAAGCGATAGGAGGACGTGACGCCGGCCGGATCGGAGCTGGGGTTGCTCAGGATGTTGTGCTCGGTGCTATCCCGAAGGCCTGCCGCAGCCCAGAGTTTCGTTTTCTCGGTGAAGTCGAACTCGCCTCGCGCCACGCCGAATTTGTCGCGCTCGCTGGTGAGCGTCCACGGCTGGGCGAAGTTGGAGCTGGCGTCCGGCGCGGACGGGATGGTGCTGAACGGCGTTACGCTCGGGCGCGGCGCGTCCACGCGAAACTCCTGCCAGCCGAGATCCGCGGAAAACCGGGCGCGCGTGCCCGCGTAGTCCACGCCGAGCGAGCCCACACTCAGCTCCCGCTTCTCGTCGTCCACCGAATCCGTACCATCACGTCGCACGCCGTTGACGCGCACGCCGAACTGATCCTCATCACCGAAGCGGCGCGCCACATCGGCAGCCACCAGACCGAGCCCTTCGTTCTCATACCCGACCGTAAAACGCGTGAGGTCGTTGCGGGGTGCGCGCTTGGGCACCAGGTTGAAGGCGCCGCCGACGCCGCTGCCGTTTGGCGCAGCACCGTTGACGAAGCTGTTCGCACCACGCATCACTTCGACTCGCTCGAGGAATTCGGCCGCTACGTACTGACGCGGCAGCAGGCTATACAGGCCGTTGTAGCTCATGTCATCCGAGGCCACGGGGAAGCCACGCACCACGTACAACTCCTGGAAATTGCCGAAGCCGCGAGCCACGCGCACGCCGGGGTCGCTCTGCACGACGTCGGCCACGCTGCGTGCCTGCAGGTTGCGCATGAAGTCCGCGGTGTAGTTTGTGGCGTTGAACGGCGTATCCATGAAATCAAGGTTGCCGAACAGGCCGACACGGCCGCCGCGGGCGATCTGGCCGCCGGCGTAGTCCTCAGGCAATTCCACCTGCGAGCCGTTCGCGGTGATGACGACCGTTTCCTTCGGTTCGTCGTCCTCTTTGCTCGTCGAGTCCGCAGCCTGAGCGCGCACGCCTTGCGCGGCCAGGGTGCATGCGACGGCGATGCCGACGAGGTTCAGGCTCCTGCCACGGAAGAATGCGAAATGAGGGTTGTGCGAGACCATGTGTTTTTCCCGTGAGTTGAGGATCGGAGCGGCGGAGCGCGGCAGCCTTCGCAAGGACTGTGTTGTTTTGGGCATGACGCGAATGTGCCCCCAACACTGGCTGACCTGCCACATCCAATTTCAACACATCGAGGGGTCCAACGGGCCCGTTAAGACCTACGGCTCACTAAGCTTTGGAGGCCTTACGCAAGCGGCGGATGCCATCCCTCGCCTCCTCCTCCGTGAGGCTTGCGAACCCCAGACGCAACCCGCGCGGTGCGTCAGGCCGGGTGACATACGACCGCGACGGCGCCACCCACAAACCCAGGCCCGGCGCTCGATTCTCGATTCGCTCCAGAACCCTAACATCCCGAAAACGCAGCCAAAACGCCAGGCCGCCGTCGGGGAGCTCGAAGTCGGCGAGGCCTCCGAGTTCCTGGAGCAGCGTCGCCGCAAATGCCTCGCGGCGCTGTGCGTACACCTGGGTGACCTTGCGAACGTGGCGGCGCACTTCACCGGTTTCGATGAGGTCGGCCGCCGCATCTTCGGTGAGTGTATTTCCCATACTGTCCAGCAGCGTGACCTCGTGGGCCAGCGCCTCCACGACTTTCGGCGGCGCGACGATGTAGCCAATACGCAACGCCGGCAGCAGCATTTTGGACATGGAGCCCACGTAGATGACCCGCTCCGGCGCGTAGCTCGCCATGGGCAACAGTGGCTGCGATTCAAAATGGAATTCGTGGTCGTAATCGTCTTCGATGACGGCGAACGCAAACTGTCGGGCGAGATTGAGCAGGCGCAGCCGGCGATCGGGCTGCAAGGCGACAGTGGTCGGGAACTGATGATGCGGAGTGAGGAAGATGGCGCGCACTCGGTGCGCCCGGCACAGCCGTTCCACGTCGTCGACGTTCACGCCCTGGCCATCCAGCCCGACCGGCACGATCTTCGCCCCACACTCTTCCAGCACCGCGACGGCGGGCTGATACGTGAGTGCCTCGACCAGCACCGTGTCACCCGGTTGCACGAGCACGCGTGCGGCGAGATACACGCCCATCTGGCTGCCACGCGTGATGCAAATGTTCTCGGCGTTCGCCATGACTCCACGCTGTGTTCTCAGCATGGCGGCGATTGCTTCACGCAGAACGAGAGACCCGCGTGGATCGCCGTAGAGCAGACGATTCTCACGCGACGCTCGCTGGGCGGCGGAGCGATAGGCGCGTGCAAGCTCATCCGCTGGAAACAGCCGCCCATCCGGCGAGCCTTCATCCAGCTTCAGGGTCCAATTGCGCTCGGGCAACGCCGGCGATTTCTTGAAGGGATATTCCGCCGCCGAAACATTCGGCGTTGGAGTGCTTGGCCGCTTCTGCGCACGGCGCAGGCCGACATCGGGCAGCGAAGCGGCGACGATAGTGCCGCGGGTACCGGAGGAACTCAGCCAGCCCTGAGCGATGAGATCTTCGTACGCGAGGACGATGGTCTTGCGGTTGACGCCAATCGCCTCCGCCAACTCGCGGCTGCTGGGCAGGAATGCGCCGGGTAGCAGCCGGCCGCGCTGAATCTCATGGATGAGCGCGTGAATCACCTGCATGTACAGCGGCGTGGCGCTCTGCGGATCGAGCCGATCCGCGAGCATCATCTTCCAGGGACGCAGCATGCGACCCCTCCCCGTTCGTTGGTTGGCCCCGTCGAGGGGCGCAATAGTGGCCCGAATAGAGGCCAGGCGATACGGGGACCGAGGAACCCTCGACGGGTGAGCGCTGCTCACCCGTCGAGAAATACGGCAGAGCCGCTCAGTTCGGAGCGACGGCGAGCACCTGGAACGTGCCGGGGATGCGCTTCCACTCGCCCTTCTCATCCTGCTTGCGCTGGGCGGTGGGCAAGTACAGACGGCCGGTTTGGGGATCGAGCGCCGCCGTGCGCGCAAAACGCTGCGTGCGAACGGCCTGCGCAAGCGTCGGCTTGCCTTCCTTGCTCAGGCTGAAAATAGACAGGATGCCTTCGTTGCACGGGACGTACACCAACCGCCGCTGCGCATCGACGATGGCGCCATCCGCGCCCTGCGCAATGACCACGCTGCCGCGATCCGCGCCGGTGCTCCCGTCGATCAGCTTCGCCACTTTGTTGTGACATGCGGAGATCAGCAGGCCGCTCTGCGAGTCGTAGTCGATGCCCGTGGGCTCTTCGCAGCCCGGCAGTTTGTAGCGGCCAACTGTCTTGCGTGTCTTCACGTCCACCACCGCAATCTCCGCGGTGTCTTCGATGTTGATATAGACGCGGCCCTTGCCGTCCGAGGCCGCCGCCTCAGGCTTGCCGCCGAGCGGAATCGTGGCGACGACGGTGGCGCTCGCGATATCGATGAGCGTGGCGTCCTCGCTGTCTCCATTCATCACGAACGCAAGTTTGCTCGCGGGGTCGTACAGCGCCCCGTCCGGGTCTTTGCCGGTCTTGATGGTGGCCTTGATGGCCCCCGAAGTGCGGTCGAACAGCGTGGCGGTGTTGCTCTCGCCGTTGGTGGACAGCATCAGCGGCGTGCCCGGGATGATGAGCACGGCCGCCACGCCGCCGCCCTTCACGAAAACGGGCGTGACCTTGCGGCTGGCCAGGTCGATTTTCATGACGCCGGTTTCACGCCCGACAAACAGTTCGTGGCTCGCGCCGTCGAAGGAGATGTAGTCGTAGCTGCCGTCGGCGCCGGCAAAGTGATCCACTACGGAGTAATGAGGGTCGCCTGCGACGGCCGACGCTACACTGAGGGCGCCGAGTGTCGCCACAGCCAGGATACCGATCGGGTTCATGTGTTCGCTCCAGTTTTTTGATCAGGGCGCGCGCGTAGCCGCGCCGCCCGCCGCACCGTAGTTCACCACATGGCGGTGTTCGGCATCATTGGGGATTCGTAACGTGGTGCGCCACCGTCAACGCATTCTTCGTTCAGCGCGCCACGACGATAACGCGCAACCACCCCTTCACGCGCCGGCCGGCGAGTACTCAGCCGCGCGCGATGAGGATTGCGCCCGAGACCATGAGCACCAGCCCGCACCCCATGCGCCACGTGAGCGTTTCGCCCAACACCACCGCCGCGAGCACCACCGTGATCGGCAAGCTGAGCTTGTCGACCGGCGCGACCCATGACGCGGGTGCCATCTGCAACGCTTTGAAATACGCGAGCCAGGAAATGCCCGTTGCGATACCGGAGAGCACCAGCGACAACGCCACGCGCCCGCTGATTCCAGCCAGCGCCGCCTGCTCGCCTCGGAACGCGACCAGCCCCACCGCAAAAACGAGTACCACTGCGGTGCGGATCGCCACCGCCAGGTTGGAAGGAAGGCCGGAAACGCCGACTTTCGCGAGGATGGCCGTGACGCCGGCTGCGATGGCGCCGATGACGGCGTAGAACACCCAGTTCAAGGTTGTGCCCCTTTGTCCGGCGGTGGGCAGCCGGTTCATGTGTCGCATGATGATACGCAATGCCGGCGGCGGCTCGCTCGCTGTGGTTCGGCCCGACTTGCAAGGCACCGGGCGCGGCGCTCTTGTCACCTACCGGGGGGCGGGTGGGCGTGCTCAAATCCGGCGATGAAAGCCATTTTTTGCAGTTTCGCACTCCCGCTAGTCGCCGGCCTACTTTGCGCTTCGGCCAGCGCCGCGGATGCGCCCCGGGACGACCAGTCGGCACTCGTGCCGGCGCTGAACCAGGGCTCCCGCGTCTTGCAGTTCGACTGGCCGACGTTAGAGATCGGCACCGGTGAATACGAAGACGGCCCAACGGGCGTCACCGTCATCCACTTCACGAAGCGCGTATTCGGCGCGGTGGATGTTCGCGGCGGCGGCCCCGGCACCGTGAACACAGACTATCTGCGCATCGGCTACGACGTGCCGGAGCTCGACGCGGTCGTGTTCTCCGGCGGCTCGTGGTACGGCCTCGAAAACACCACCGCGGTGGCGACGGCGTTGAAGGACGACGGCAGTCGCGACGGCATCTGGACGAATCTTGCGCTCTCGGTCGGCGCCATCATCTACGACTTCGGCGATCGCCGGCTCAATGAGATTTATCCCGACAAACGCCTCGCCCAAGCCGCGTTCCGCGCGGCGCGCCCCGGCGTGTTTCCACTTGGCGCGCAGGGAGCAGGCCGCCTTGCGAAAACCGGCAGCCTCTTCGGCTGCAACGCTTTTTCAGGCCAGGGTGCCGCGTTCAGGCAGATCGGCGAACTCAAGATCGCGGCCTTCGTCGTGGTGAACGCGCTCGGCGCCGTCACCCGGCGCGATGGCCGCGTGGCCGCGTGCTATCCCGATACGAGCTGGCCGAAAGACATCCAGACAGCTGATCTGCTCGCGGGCTATCCAGCCAGCCGCAAGCCGAACTGGGCCGCCGCACCGCTGAGTGAAGACAAGAAGCGCAACACGACCATCAGTCTGATCGTCACGAATCAGAAGTTGCCGCGCGCGCAGCTCGAGCGGCTGGCCACGCAGGTTCACAGCTCCATGGGGCGCGCCATTCAGCCGTTCGCCACGGAGTTCGATGGCGACGTGCTGTATGCCGTGTCGACGGCGGAACTGGATCGCACGGTAGACGAATCCGAGACCCCCAACATCGATCTGGATGTGATCGCCAGCGAGGTGATGTGGGACGCCATTCTATCTTCGGTTCCCGAGCAGCCGGCGAGGCCGAAAGCCGCCAAAAACGTGGTGGTGAAGCCCGATGTGCTGAAAAGCCATGCCGGTGAGTATGTGTTCAGCCGCATTGTGAAAGTGCGCGTGACGGCAGACGGCGCCACGTTGAGTGCGCAGGCCACAGGACCGCGCAACGCCTTCGCGATCGGCCGGGAGAAACCGGTGCAGCTGCAAGCACTGTCGCCAACCCAATTCACGGTGCCGGGCCGCTACCCGCTGGTGCTCGACTTCGCCAGCCCCGACACGCTCATCATGAATCCCGGTCACTGGCAGCAGACCGGCAAACGCCAGAGCCCCTGAACATGCGCACGCCCACACCCGCCCTCACTCGCGATCTCGCCACGCTGCGTCGACTCGACGTCGATCATCACCTGCCCGCGCAGCAGGACTACAAGCTGATGCAAGACATCGGCGGCAGCCGCATCATCACCCGCGCCGATGGCTGCGAGATCTTCGATGCCGAAGGCACCTCGTTGCTCGACGGCATGGCGGGCCTATGGTG